>DATFWC010000314.1:0-23017 GCA_035259885.1 Xanthobacteraceae bacterium | reverse complement strand
AGGCGATCTCGAGGTACGTGCGCTGCAGACATATTTCGGCCAGGCCTGACAGCTGAAATCGGTCAGGCCGGCCTAAGGCGGTGTGAGGAATGGGAAAAGTTCCGCGATCGTGGTGCCGTTAGGCGGCCCGCGATCGGAACTTTTTTCGCCGTTGCCGGTTCGCAGGGGTTACCGCCGTGCCGAACGACGGCGTGTCGACGTGGAAATGTCCTGACGGGTGATTCGGCGATCGAGGGATCGGCGGATTGTACGGCGGGTCGGAGGTGATGGAGCAATGGAAAAGATTCCGATGACAGCCGAAGGCTATGCGGCGCTTGAGAACGAGCTCAAGCAGCGCCAGTCGGTCGAGCGCCCGCGCATCATCCAGCAGATCACCGACGCCCGCACCCATGGCGACCTGTCCGAGAACGCGGAGTACCACGCCGCCAAGGAAGAGCAGGCGCACAACGAGGGCCGCATCGCCGAGCTTGAGGACAAGCTGGCGCGCGCCGAGGTAATCGACGTCTCGAAACTGTCGGGCGACACCATCACGTTCGGCGCCACCGTCACGGTCGTGGACGAGGACACCGAAGAGAAGAAGGTGTGGCAGATCGTCGGCGAGCCCGAGGCTGACGCCAAGAAGAAGCGCATCTCGATCACGTCGCCGCTGGCCCGCGCCCTGGTGGGCAAGAAGAAGGGCGATTCGGTCGAGGTCGTCACCCCCGGTGGCGCCAAGGCCTTCGAGGTCGTGAAGGTGGAGTGGCGCTGAGCGCCGGCTAGCGCTCCGCTTCACACGCAGCGGGCGGCGAACGACCGGATCGCCGTCCTCCCTGAGTTACTGGCGCGCTGCCGCCAGATGCCTACTCCCGCCGAGCAGCGCGCGGAACGGCCCTTGCATCATCGCTTCGCGGTAGGTGCGAAAGTCTTCCGCGTCCATTGCCTGCTTGTTCGGCTGGCCCGCTTCGGCTTTCACCGTAACTTTCGGCCCCAGCAAGACCGTCGTCCCGAGGCCGGCATAGACGTAGTGATCGCCGAAACTCTCCTTCAAAATCGCAAAAGCGGGTTCGCCGGTGCAGTGGACCGGAGCGATGAAACGCACGGCCCAGTTGTCATGCAAAGACGCCGCAATGCTCCTGATCTGATCGTCATTCGCCGGCAACAAATGCGTGCCGCCCAGAACCAGATGTATCGGCTTGTTGATCGCGCCCTTGGCGGCCTCCACGATTTTTTCGATCGTGGGGTGACTGCATCCGACGATGAGAACGATTCCGTCGGGCGTGTCGATCGCCAACGATATTTCCTTCACTTCCAGGTCGACGCCCCACGTGCCATTCAACAAGATGACGTGAAAGCCGGGCGCCACTTCGGTCGTCTTGGTCACCCAGGTGAAATTGCCCTCAGGCCACGGGCTGCCGAAACGAAGCGTCTCCGGCGCATTGCCGTCGAAGTACCGCATTTCCGAAGGCAGAGACGGGTTCCGTCGATAGAACGTGCCCGGCAAGGTCGCACCAAAGACGCCGAAGCTTTCCTGCGGCGCGTAAATTTTCACGGTCGGATTGATCTTCAATAGATGGTTTAGGCCGCTGGTGTGGTCGCCATGGCGATGGGACATGATGGCAAAATCCAGCTTCGTCAGATCGATTCCCTTGGCGGCGACGTTATGCGCGAAGATCTCTGCGTTGTTGCCGGTATCGAACAGGATGCGCTTGTCGCCGTATTCGATGAAGGCAGAAAAGCCCCAGTCCTTCTTCATGCTGGAGGTCTTGCCGAAGGCGTCGTAAAGGACCGTGATCTGCGCCGGGTTTGTCTGCGTGCGCGCCGGTGGCGCACCAACTGTCCAGAAAGCCATCGCAGCCAGTCCGCCCAAGAGCAGGCAACGCGGCAGCGCCGCTAAACCGGAACGCCAGTCGATCGTGGCGGCCGAGACCGCTCGACTGATCTTGCAGGTCATTGCAGCACGCATGTTCTCCTCCGTTCTGGCTCGTCAGTGGAAAGGCACATCACTGTGAACAGCTCGTCGCGTCCTCAAATTATGGGACCCGCCCGTCAGGGGGATAGGCCGTGGTTATGGCTCGGTCATGACGCTGACGCCGACCGAACTGCAGCGGGTGCTCGCCGTGGTCGAGGTCGGCGGCATGCCCGAGGTGGCGGAGGCGCTTGGCATTTCCGAGACCACGGTCAGGACCCACGTCGGCCAGCCTGTACGGGAAGACTAGCGTGCGTCGGCAAGCCGATCTGGTGAAGCTCGTGGCCGGATTTGCCATCGCACTCGTCGCCTGAGGCAAACGGGCGCCATCCGGGTCCGGTGCGGAATCTCTCAGTAGAAGACAGCGGCGCAATCCCGCTAAGCTTCACGGCGGCAACAGGGGGCGCCATCATGAAGTTCGGCGTGTTCGACCACATGGACGATGCGGGTGTGCCGCTCGCACAGCTTTACGCCGATCGGCTCCGCCTGGTCGAGGCCTACGACCGCGCCGGCCTCTACGGCTACCATCTCGCCGAGCACCATGCGACGCCGCTGGGTTGCGCCGCCTCGCCCGGCCTGTTCCTCTCGGCCGTGGCGCAGCGGACCACGCGACTGCGCTTCGGCCCGCTGGTCTACCTGCTGCCGTTCTATCATCCGCTGCGCCTGATCGAGGAAGTCAGCATGCTCGACCAGATGAGCGGCGGCCGCCTGGAACTCGGCGTCGGGCGCGGCGTGTCGCCGTTCGAGACCACGGCCTACGGCCTGGACTTCGCTCAGACCCAGGAGATGTATCACGAGGCCTTTCAGGTGCTGCTGCAAGGCCTCATGTCGCAGGAGCTGACGTTCGCCGGAAAGTTCTATTCGTTCGACCGGGTGCCGATGATCCTGCGGCCGGTCCAGCGCCCGCATCCGCCGCTGTGGTACGGCACGGCTATTCCGGACAATGCCGACTGGCCAGCAGCGCATGACGTGAACATCGTATCGCTCGGCCTGCGCCCGACGGTCCGCAGCGTCGTCGACCGCTACCGCGCCGTGCGCGCCAGCCTCGGCAAGGATGCGACGCCGCTGCTCGGCGTCGGCCGTCACGTGGTGGTCGCAGACAGCGACGCTGCGGCGCTGGCCATCGCCCGGCGCGCCTATCCGCGCTGGCGCGACAGTTTTTGCTGGCTGTTCCGCCGCCACGGCGCCGAGCCGCGCATCATCGGCGCCTACCCGCCCACCTTCGACGAGTTGATGGCGCTCGACAACGGCATTGCCGGTTCGCCCCGCACCGTGCGCGACTTCCTCGCCGCCGACATCGCGGCGACAGGGGCCAACTACATCCTCTCATGGTTCGCCTTCGGCGACATGACGGTCGACGAGTCGCTGCGCTCGCTCGCCCTGTTCACCGCCGACGTCATGCCGGCATTCGCTCCCGCTAATGCGGTTGCACCCGCTCCGAGTCGCTCCCGCGCAAGCTGGAACCCATGATCACCAGGTGATCCGAATGTCGTTCGAGGGTGGTCATGGGTCCCCTCCTACACGGGGACGACGGCCGCGGAATGTTGGCAAAGCCGCGCTCACCTCAACTCGGTCGACTCCTTCGCTTCCAACGGCACCATGGCATCGTCCTTGGAATTGCGCAGGGTCAGCGACGTCTTTACGTTGCGCACGTGCGGCTCCGCGGTCAGCCGCGCAACAAAGTCCTGAAACGTGCTCAGGTTGGGCGCCACGCATTTGAGCACGAAGTCGATCTCGCCCGACAGCATCCAGCACTCGCGCACGAGCGGCTCGGCACGGACGAAATCCTCGAATGCCTTGAGATCGGCGTCGGCCTGGCTGCTCAGGTGCACCATGGCAAATACCGTGACCTCGTATCCGAGCCGCTTTTCGTCGAGCAGGGCGCGATAGCCCTTGATGAACCCCGCCTCCTCCAGCGCCCGCACGCGGCGCAGGCACGGCGGTGCCGAGATGCCGACGCGCCGGGCGAGTTCCACATTGGTGATGCGGCCATTGTCCTGCAATTCCGCAAGAATCTTCCAATCGATGGCGTCGAGACGACCGGGCACGACGAGCCTCCGGGGATAACCCGATGATTTGTAACCTGAAGCAGCCGGCTGCGAAACATTATTGCGCAGAACCGGGCAAGTCCTGTGGAAACGGAAGGTTGTAGGCATCCTGGACTGCGTATCTTGCATAGGTCGGCCAATTCCTTAGATTGTGCATGGCAGCACGCCACGGGGCGCAGATCGCACGGCCGCTTCCCCCGGGCCGCCGCCCGCGCCCGCATCTTTTGGGAATCCTTCGAATGCCGAAGACCGTTCACGCAAAAGTTGTTATCATCGGTTCTGGACCGGCGGGTTACACCGCCGCAATTTATGCCGCGCGCGCCATGCTGGAGCCGATCCTCATCCAGGGCATTCAGCCCGGCGGGCAGCTCACGATCACGACCGACGTGGAAAACTATCCCGGCTTCGCCGACGTCATCCAGGGCCCGTGGCTGATGGAGCAGATGCGGCTGCAGGCCGCCCATGTCGGCACCAACATCGTGGCCGACCATGTCACCAAGGTCGATCTCTCGCGCCGTCCGTTCCGGCTCGACTGCGATTCCGGCGACGTGTATCTGGCCGAGACCGTGATCCTGGCGACCGGCGCCCAGGCGCGCTGGCTGGACCTGCCCTCCGAGCACCACTTCAAGGGTTATGGCGTCTCCGCCTGCGCCACCTGCGACGGCTTCTTCTATCGCGGCAAGAACGTGATCGTGGTCGGGGGCGGCAACACCGCGGTCGAGGAAGCGCTGTTCCTGACCAACTTCGCCGCTAGCGTGACGGTGGTGCATCGCCGCGACAGCTTCCGCGCCGAAAAGATTCTGCAGGAGCGCCTGTTCAAGAACCCGAAGATCGCGGTCCTGTGGGATACGGTGCTCGAGGACGTGGTGGGTGTCCACGATCCGCTCAAGGTGACCGGCGCGCGCCTGCGCAACGTGAAGACCGGCGCCGTCACCGAACTGCCGATCGACGGCATCTTCGTCGCCATCGGTCACGTCCCGGCGACCGAGTTGGTGGCCGGTCAGGTGAAGATGAAGCCCTCGGGCTACATCGTGACGGCGCCGCACTCGACGGCAACCTCCGTGCCGGGCGTATTCGCCGCGGGCGACGTCTCCGACGACGTCTATCGCCAGGCGGTGACGGCCGCCGGCCTCGGCTGCATGGCGGCGCTCGAGGCCGAGCGATTCCTTGCCGCCAACGCAGAGCGGCGCGCCGCGGCGGAATAGGGAGGCCCAACGCGTGGAGGACGGTCGAGCCCGGACCGCTCCCCGTCACGACCTTCCGGGCACAGAAGAAAAACCCTCCCGGGCGGAGGAGGGAATGAACCAGCGGGACAGCAGAGATGGACTGGGACAAGCTCAAGGTCTTCCACGCCGCCGCCGAGGCGGGAAGCTTCACCCATGCGGGTGAGCAGCTCGGCCTGTCGCAATCGGCGGTGTCGCGCCAGGTCGGCGCGCTCGAGCAGGAACTGGCGGTGCCGCTGTTCCATCGCCACGCCCGCGGCCTGATCCTCACCGAACAGGGCGAGCTCCTCTACCGCACGGCGCACGACGTGCTGATGAAGCTCGAGGCGGCGCGCACGAAACTCACCGACAGCCGGGAGAAACCGAACGGGGAGCTCCGCGTCAACACCACGCCCGGGCTCGGCGTGCATTGGCTCACGCCCCGGCTCGGCGAGTTCCTCGATCTCTATCCCGATATCCGCATCACGCTGATCACCACCGATCAGGAGCTCGACCTCGCCATGCGCGAGGCCGACGTGGCCATCCGGCTGCGCCCGCCGACACAGCCCGACCTGATCCAGCGCAAGCTGTTCTCGATGCACTTCCACGCCTACGCGTCGCCGGAATATCTCAAGCGCCACGGCACGCCGCGCACGCCGGAAGATCTCGACCATCACCGCCTGCTGGTGCTCGGAGGCAGCGTGCCGATGCATCTGCAGAGCGCCAACTGGGTCATCCAGGCCGGCGGCGACGGCAAGGGCCCGCGCACGCCCGTGCTCACGATCAATAACGTGCTCGGCCTGTTGCGCGCCTGCCAGCGCGGCCTCGGCGTCGCCATGCTGCCCGATTACCTGATCGAGCAGGACGGCGGCGTGGTGCAGCTGTTCGGACCGACCGACGCGCTCGCGGTCGATGCCTATTTCGTCTACGCGGAGGAGCTCAAGTCGCTCGCGCGCATCCAGGTGTTTCGCGATTTTCTCGTCTCCAAGGCGCAGCGTTGGCACTATTGAGCAGCGGCAATCCGACGGCTGCGCCGGCGCGCGCGAATCGCAAGCGACGGCAATGTTGCATCATCGCTTTTTCGCCACAGCCAAGCAGAATCTCCCATCTCTTGCGGGGTCCGCATGGCTGGCATGCGAGCCTTTGTGTTGCTCGTCCAAGGTTGCGAGCCCATAATTTGCGCGTGCTGTAGGCAGCCGGTTGCGACATCCTCCCAGATTTGGCAACCGTGGTGCAGCCAGCTGTTCCCCTCTGGAAGGTGATTGTCGGCATCACGCCGACAAGACTCGGGCCGGGCCTTTAAGGCCCGGCTTTTTCTTTAGGGACTCGGCTTTTTCTTGGCTGATTGCTTATGGCGGCGCGGCCACATGCCGCGTGCGCTGTTCGCATCGGCGCGGCGCCGTATGTGTGCGCGCCAGCGGCAGCGTCACGCCCACAGCCGCTCGGTCTGCTCCAGGTTCTTGTACAGGTGGGCGACGTAGTCGCCGTAGCCGTTGAACAGCAGGGTCGGCCGGCGCTCGCCGCCACGGCCGATCAGCTCTTCGCTGGCCTGGCTCCAGCGCGGATGCGGCACCTCGGGATTGACGTTGGCCCAGAAGCCGTACTCGGACGCCTGGAGTTCCTCCCAAAAGCTCTTGGGCCGCTGGTCCGTGAAGATGAATCGCCTGATCGATTTGATCGACTTGAATCCATATTTCCACGGCACCGCGAGACGCAGTGGTGCGCCCATCGACTTCGCTACCGGCTTGCCGTAGGCGCCGGTCACCAGGAACGCGAGCTCGTTGGTTGCCTCCGGCATGGTGAGTCCTTCGACATAGGGCCACGGATACCAGGTCTGGCGCTGGCCCGATGCCACGGACGAGTCGAGGAACGTCTCCATGCGCAGGTACTTTGCGGACGACAGCGGCTTGGCAAGCTCGACCAGCTTGGCCAGCGGGAAGCCCGACCACGGCACTGCCATCGACCACGCTTCGACGCAGCGATGGCGATAGAGCCGTTCCTCGAGCGGCATCTGGCGGATCAGGTCGTCAAGCCCGATCTCCTGCGGCTTTTCCACCATGCCTTCGATCGTTACGGTCCACGGCCGCAGCCTGAGCGCCTGCGCCGCCTTGGCGATGGTCTTGGACGAGCCGAATTCGTAAAAGTTGTTGTAGGTGGTGTTGAGCGTCTCGTCGGTGATCGGGCGGTCGAGCACGAATTTCTCGTTGCGCTTGACCGGATAGAGGTGCTTGGTCGGATCGGGCAGGTCGGCAATCCGCTGTGCCAGGGCGAGCTCGGGAGACAGCGTCAACGCCGCCGCGCCAGTCGCCGCAACCGCACTGGTCGCGGCCAGAAAGGCGCGCCGATCGAGGAAGATCTGCTCCGGCGTGGCGTCACGCTCGGGGAGCTCCCAACCGCGGCGACGAATGACGTACATCGGCACTCTCCTCGAAAGGCCATTTGACCGACACATAGGCGAGCGCCGGACCACCGGCAAGTCACAGTCGGGGACCGCGGCGCCAACCCGCCAATGGCTTGTTTCGCAGGCAGGTCATGGCCGGCTGCCGCGGCGAGCCAGGACATCCTGATCATCCCCTGGCCGGCTGCGCAAACGGCGGCCCGGGAACCTGGCTGCAGCGTCGGCTTGACGACCCCGCCACGCGCCGACAGAACCGGCCCCAACGAGGGTGTCGAATCACCCCGGAATGCGGCGGAACCGTGAATCGGATGTCACGTGCATCGATGCTGACCGATTTCCGAAAAGTGCTGCCCCGCGGGCGCGAGACTGCGGCCGTCCGGGACGCGATCCTCGCCAAGCTCACCTATGCGCTCGGCAAGGATCGTCCCAGCGCCCAGCTGCGCGACTGGTACATGGCGACCGTGTTCGCGCTGCGCGACCGCATCATCGACCAATGGATGGCGACGACGCTGCGGGTCGACGCCGAAAAGCGCAAGCAGGTCTATTTCCTGTCGGTCGAATTCCTCATCGGCCGCCTGCTCTACGACGCCTTGTGCAACCTGTCGGCCGTGGCCCCCGTGCGCGAGGCGCTGGCCGAGCTCGGCATTGATCTCGACGAGATCCGCGACGTCGAGCCCGATGCGGCGCTCGGCAACGGCGGTCTCGGCCGTCTCGCCGCCTGTTTCATGGACAGCCTCGCGACCTTGGGCATCGCGGCCTTCGGCTATGGCATTCGCTACGATCACGGCCTGTTCCGCCAGCACATCTCCGACGGCTGGCAGCAGGAATTGCCGGAAGACTGGCTGGCGTTCGGCAACCCGTGGGAGTTCAATCGCGCCGAGGTCATGTACGCGATCGGCTTCGGCGGCTCGGTCGAGTATATCGGCGGCGACGCCGATACGGCGCGCGGCGTCTGGTATCCATCCGAGACGGTGCACGCCGTCGCCTACGATACGCCGATCGTCGGCTGGCGCGGCAGGCACGTGAATACCCTGCGCCTGTGGTCCGCCCGCGCCACCGAGCCGATCCACCTGGAGGCGTTCCACCAGGGGGACTACGTGGGCGCGCTGGCGGCGCGCGCCCAGGCGGAAGCCATCTCGCGCGTGCTCTACCCGAGCGACGAAACGCCCGCCGGCCAGGAGCTGCGGCTGCGCCAGGAGTTCTTCTTCACCTCGGCGTCGCTGCAGGACATCGTGCGCCGCCACCTGGCGCAGCACGACGACCTGTCGTCGTTGCCAGACTTTGCGGCGATCCAGCTCAACGACACGCATCCGGCGATCGCCGTGGGCGAGCTGATGCGCATCCTGGTGGACGAGCACGAGCTCTCGTGGACGGAGTCGTGGCGGATCACGACGCGTACGCTGAGCTACACCAACCACACGCTGCTGCCCGAGGCGCTCGAGACCTGGCCGGTCGCGCTGATGAACCGCCTGCTGCCGCGGCACATGCAGATCATCTACCTGATCAACTGGCTGCACCTGAAGGGCCTGCCCGAGCCGATGAAGGCGGATCCGGCGCTCGCCGCGTCGTTGTCGCTGATCGACGAGACCGGCGAGAAGCGCATCCGCATGGGCCCGCTGGCCTTCGTCGGCTCGCACAAGGTCAACGGCGTGTCGGCCCTGCATACCGACCTGATGCGGCGCACGGTGTTTCGCGATCTCGACGCCGCGCATCCCGGCCGCATCGTCAACAAGACCAACGGCATCACGTTCCGCCGCTGGCTGTACCAGGCCAATCCCGGCCTGACCCGCGCCATCGTCGACGCCCTGGGCGAGCGCGTGCTCGACGATCCCGACCGGCTGGCGGATCTGGAGCCGCTCGCCGGCGATCAAAACTTCGTCGCCCGCCTGACCAAGACGCGGCGTGCCAACAAGGAGCATCTGGTCCGCCTGATCCGCCGCAGCGTCGGCATCAAGTGCGCGCCGACGGGTTTGTTCGACGTACAGATCAAGCGCATCCACGAGTACAAGCGCCAGCTGCTCAATATCCTGGAAGCGGTCGCGCTCTATCACGCGATCCACGCCGAGCCGAACCGAAACTGGACGCCGCGGGTGAAGATCTTCGCCGGCAAGGCGGCGGCGAGCTATACGCGGGCCAAGCTCATCATCAAGCTTGCCAACGACGTGGCCCGTGTCGTCAATGCCGACCCGGTGATCGGCGATCGGCTCAAGCTTGCCTTCCTGCCCAACTACAACGTCAGCCTGGCCGAAGCCATCATCCCGGCGGCGGACCTGTCGGAGCAGATCTCGACCGCCGGCATGGAAGCCTCGGGGACCGGCAACATGAAGCTCGCGCTCAACGGGGCGCTGACCATCGGTACGCTCGACGGCGCCAATGTCGAGATGCGGGAACGCCTCGGGCCGGACAACATCTTCATCTTCGGCCTCACCGCCGAGGAAGTGGCGGAACGACGGCGCTCCGGGTTGCACGGCGGCGAGGCGGCGAGCGCGTCCCCGGCGCTGGCACAGGCGATCGAGAGCATAGCGTCGGGCCGGTTCTCGCCCGACGAGCCCGAGCGCTTCCGCCCGCTCACCGATGCCGTGCTTGGGCCTGATGTCTTCATGATCGCAGCCGATTTCGACGCCTATTGGCGGGCGCAACGGGCGGTCGACGATCTGTGGAACGATGCGGCAGCCTGGTGGCGGATGAGCATCCTGAACACGTGCCGGATGAGCTGGTTCTCGTCAGACCGCACCATCCGCGAATATGCCGCCGAGATCTGGCACGTTTCGGCGCGTTGAAAGTTGTTATGGGGAACGCGTTGAGAGGCTGCTGATGGAAGCTCTGTTCATTGGACAAACCTACATCGACGTGACGTTCCTGGCCGAGCGCATCCCGGTCGGCGACGAGAAGGCCGTCGCCAGTGAGTATGCAGTCTCGTTCGGCGGCAACGCCGTCACCGCGGCGTTCTGCTGCGCCAAGCTCGGCATCAGGCCGGATTTGATCGCAACCTGTGCGAACGACTGGCTCGGCCGCATGTTTCAGGACATGGCGGACAAATACGACATCGAGCTGCACATCCGGAAGGTCGCAAGGTCGTCGCTCTCCTTCGTGCGCCCACACCAAGGCCAACGCGCAATATTGCGCGGGCGCGATGATCGCTATCTCCACCCGTTCCCCACCCTCGATCTGTCCGGCTGCCGCGTGCTGCATCTCGACGGACATCAGCCCGACGCGGCCATGCATTATGCGAGCCAGTGCCGCCAATCCGGAATCCTGACGTCGCTGGACGGCGGTGCGGTGCGGACCAATACGCTCGAACTGCTCGCCTTTATCGATATCGCCATCGTGGCGGAACGCTTCTGCGAGCAGATGAAAATGACGCCGTCGGAAACTCTCGACTATCTCAAGCAGCGCGGCTGTCGCATCGGCGGTGTGACGCTCGGGGCGCGTGGCCTGCTCTGGTATGACGATGCTGGAAACACCCGCACCTTGCCGGCGCTGTCGGTGCCGGCGCATCGCGTGATCGACACGAGCGGCGCCGGCGACGTCTTTCACGGCGCCTATGTCTATTCGTATTTGGCCAAGCCCGGAGCGAACTGGGAAGACCATTTCCGCTTCGCCGGGGCGGCTGCCGCCTTCAAGGTGCAACGGCTCGGCAACGAAGCAGGCCTGCCCACGCTCGACGACATCGCGGCCGTGCAGCGCGAGTTTCAGCAGGCGGCATAGGCAAATTTATCTCTGCGGTCATCCCGGCCGAGCGCGCAGCGCGAGAGCCGGGACCCAAGTACCCCTGCCGAGCGATGTTTTCCTGATGCCGGGGTACTTGGCTCCCGGATCGGCTCGCTGACGCGAGCCGTCCGGGATGACAGCCGACGCAAGTGAGAACGCCGAAATCACTCCGCGGCGCGGCGCGCCGCCACGATCTGGTCGGCCTGCTTGCCGGTGAGCTCCGCCATGTGGTCGAAGCGGAACGCATAGCTGCCGACGCCGGCGGTGGCCGAGCGCACCTCGACAATGAGGTCGCCGATCTCCGACTCCGGCATCAGCGCGCGCACCACGTCCCAGCCGTCCCAGCCCTCGCGCGTGTCGAAGCCGAGCAATTGTCCGCGCCGTCCCGAGATGATGGCGTTGATCTTGGCGGTGGCCTCGGACGGGCAGACGACCTCGACGTGATGGATGGGCTCGAGCAGCACCGGATTGGATTGCGGCAGGCCCTCGACGATGCCGATGCGGCCGGCAGTGCGGAACGCCTGATCCGACGAGTCCACCGTGTGATATGAGCCGTCGATCAGCGTGACCGAGACGTCCACGACCGGAAACCCGAGCGGCCCGTGCTTGAGCCCGTCGATGACGCCCTCCTCCACCGACGGGATATAGTTGCGCGGCACCACGCCGCCGGTGATCTTTTCCTCGAACTTGAAGCCCGATCCGCGCGGCAGCGGCTTGATCTCGAGCACCACGTCGCCGAACTGGCCGTGGCCGCCCGACTGCTTCTTGTGACGGCCGCGCTGGGTGATCGGCTTGCGGATGGTCTCGCGGTAGCCGACCTTGGGCGGATGGCTGACGACAGCGACGCCGAACCGGTCGGCAAGACGCTCGGTGGCCACGCGCAGGTGCATCTCGCCCTGGCCCCAGGTGATGATCTCCTGGCTCTCGGCATTGTGCACGATCATCAGGGAGGGATCCTCCTCGACCAGCTTGTTGAGCGCCTGGCCGAGCTTGACGTCGTCCTTGCGTTCCTTGGCGGCCATGCCGAGGGCCAGCACCGCCGGGGACGGCTTGACCTCAACGAGCGGCGCCAGCGGCTGCTTGGCGGTGGTGAGCGTGTCGCCGGTCCTGGCATGGTCGAGCTTGCCCAGCGCCACCGTCTCGCCCGCCTGGGCGGCGCCGCGCTTCTCCGATTGCTGGCCGGACATCTTGAACACGCCGGAGGCGCGATCGGCGGTGCCGGAGGGACCGGTGAGCTGCGCGCCCTCCGGCACGGTGCCGGAGAGCACGCGCCCGATCGACAGTTTTCCGCCGTGCGACGTGTGCAGCGTCTTGACCACGTAGGCGACGGCGTCGCTGCCGTCCTTCACGCCCAGCCGCTTGGCGGTGGCGGCGACGCCAGGCGATTCATGTCGCAGCGCCTTGAGCAGGCGCAGCACGCCGTTGGTGCGCGTGGCCGATCCCAGCAGCACCGGGCAGACCAGGCCGTCGCGCAGCTCCTTGGCCAGGTCGTCGAACACCTTGTCGCGCGGCGGCTCGATGTCCTCGAGCAGCTGCTCCATCAGTTCGTCGTCGTGGTCGGCCAGCGTCTCGAGCATGGAGAAGCGCGCGGTCTTCTCGCTGTCGAGCGCATCACCCTGCAGCGGCACCACCTCGGAGGGCGCGTGCTCCTTGTAGACGAAGGCGCGCTCGAGCGCGAGATCGACGAAACCCGTGATGATGTCGCCGGAGAAGGTGGGCAGCTGGCGCATGAGCAGCTTGTGGCGCGACGCCGGCTGCAGCAGGTTGAGCGCGTCGTGGACGCCCGCGTCGGCCTTGTCGATCTTGTTGAGAAACAGGAACCGGGGAATCTTCTGGTCTTCGAGCTCGCGCATGATGAGCTGCAGCTGCGGGACCTTCTTGTCGTCCATCTCGCACACCACCACCGCCGCGTCGACCGCCGGCAGCGCGGCGCGCATGTCGTGGATGAACTCGATCGAGCCCGGGCAGTCGATGAACGTATAGGTGTCGCCCATGAAGTCGGTCGACGCGACCGACAGTTCGACGCTCATGACGTGGTGGCGCGCCTCTTTGCTCCCGTCGCCGACCGTGGTGCCGGCATCGACGCTGCCCTGGCGCTGGATCGCGCCGGTCCGCGCGAGAATTGCTTCGAGGAGCGTGGTCTTGCCGCTCTGGAACGGGCCCACCAGCGCAATGCACCGGGGACCCCGCTGACTATTGCCGTTCTGTGCCATGTTTGCCTCCTGCCCGGGCGGAATCTCAGCCGGGATCGGGCCTGTGACCGGTCCGTGACGTTATCGTTTCAGGCAAGCGCGACGCTGGCAAGAGGAGGCGGGCGCGCACCCGCCCGCCGCTCACCTGGGAATGTTGGTATGGCCGCGGACAAACGACAGGTCGATCAGCGCCTTGGGGTCGACAGCTGCATCGACCATGCCCTGGCTCTTGTACCAGGCGACCTGGGCGTAGATGTCGCCGACGTCGAGCCGCGCCTGCGGGTCGACATAGAAGGTCGACGACTCGACTAGGCCGACGGCGCGGTCGGCCGGCTCGCCGGGGTAGACATATGGCGCGATCAGCGCTGCGAGGGCGTGCGATGCGGCGTCGAATTTGCGATTGCCGGAATCGTCGCGCTTGAGCAGCGTCGCGGCGAATTCGGCGGTCCCCCGCTGATAGGCGCGCACGAATTTCTCCACCACGGCGCGGCGGCCCTCGATCAACTTCGGCGACGTGAATAGTGCACCGAACTGATATTCATCGAGGTCGGAATACCAGCCGAGCAGATTGGCATCGCCCGCCGCCAGCAGCGGCTTGGCGATATGCGGCGCGATGATGATGGCGTCGACCTGGTTACCCTTGAGCGCCGCCGCCATGTTGGCGAGCGATTGCAGGGGCTTCAGCGCGACGCTGTTGAGATCGAACCCCTTGATGCGCGCGATCTGCCCGATCTGGTAGTGGAACGAGGAGCCCACCTGGGTGATGGCCAGGCTGTGGCCCTTCAGGTCGTCGACGCGGCGGAGCCCCTTCTCCCACGCGGCGCGCGACGCCAGGATCGCGTTGCCCTCATAGCCCTGCGCCTCCTTGGCCTGGGCGGCGATCACTTTCAGCCCGCCCTTGCCGGCGAGGTTGAACAGGCCCGCGGTGAACGCCGTGAGGCCGAAATCGACGTCGCCGGTCACCACCGCGACCGCGATCGGCTGCGCCGCGTCGAAAAACTTCAGCTCGACGTCAAGACCTTCCTGCTTGAAATAGCCGCGCTCGACCGCCACGAAAAGCGGGCCGGACGACACGAACCGCAGCACGCCGACCGCGACCTTGTCCTGTGCGGCGGCGCCGGAGCCTGCCACCAGCGCAGCCACGACCAGGCCCAGGCGCAGCGCTCGCCGCATCGGCATTCTCGACCACCTCGTACCCCGGATGAGCGAAGCGAAATCCGGGAGCAGCTTCCCGCATATCGCTTCGCTCATGCTACAGAGCAACTACAGAGCAACGCTACAGAGCAACGCAAAGTACTACAGAGCAACGCAAAGTACGGTGATCAATAGCGCTGGCGCAGGTCGAGGCTGGCGATGCCAGCAAACGCATTGAGCCCGGTCTGGCCCTCGACGCTCACCGGCTGCAGCGCGAATGAATTGTTGAGACCGCCCGCCATCGCGTTCGCGCCCAGTCCGACGACCACCGCCGCGCCGGCCGACACGCCGCCATAGCCGCCCGCCAGCGCGCCCGGTCCGATCACGTTGGTCGGCGCAAACACCTGCCACACCATGGACGTGGCACCACTCCACCCGAGATCCACGCCGAGCCGCTGGATGGTGGCGCCATAGCGCTGCAGCGGGCCGTCGGTCGGCGTGAAGATGCAATCGAAGTCGCGGGTCGAGCCGATGATGAAGGTCGTCGACGGACCGGCGCGGCACTCCAGCACGCCCACCGCGAAGCGCGATTGCGCCAGCGCGGGCGGCGACGACGCGGCAACAAGGATCGCCGCGGCGGCGAACAGGCTCCGGATCATGGCAGTCTCCCCTAGCCTCAGGCGGGACCACCATAGCGAAACGCGGAGTCGGCGAAAATGGCCGTCTGGCGTCTTTGGCGCCGCGGCTGGCGGCGCCGATTGGCGCCGCCAGCCGCTGTCGTTGCGCCGCGTCAGCGCACCGGACGCAGCTCCAGCTCGGTCACGCCGGCCGCGACGTTCAGGCCGGTCTGACCCTGGATGGCGACCGGCTGCAGCGCCACGGTACGATCCGAGCCGCCGACCAGCACGTTGGCACCGAGACCAGCGCCTACGGTCGCCTCAGCGGTGGGACCCACATAGTTGCCAGCCAGCGCCGCGATGCGGCCGCTGGTCGGCGCATAGACGCTCCACACCATCTCGCCACCGGAGGTGGCGCCGAGGTCGAGGCCGAACTTCCTGATCGCCCCGATATAGACCTCGCGCGGCCCCGGCTCGGACGGCGTGAACAAGCATTGCACCTGCTTCTGCGATCCAATGATCATGCCGATCCCGGCCGAGACATCGCAGGTGAGCGTGCCGACCTTGGCCCGTCCCTGGGCCTGGGCCGAGGTCGGGCCGGCGACCGCCACGGCGATCGCGGCCACCCCGATGAGGGTGCGAATCATGGTTGAACCTCCATTGTTTGAAATCGCGACGCGGGACAACGCGCGGGCTCTCGGGCGGTTCCGCCCCGGAGAAAATCACAATCAAATTCAAATGGTTAATTACGGGCCACAGCGTCGCTGCGCGACCCGGCGCCGTCCCTCTGGAGGTGAGCGCTATTGCAGATTGCCGCAGAACCGCTGGATGCGGCGACAAGCCTCCTCCAGCGCCGACGTCGCAGTGGCGTAGGAGATGCGGAAGGCCGGGCCCAGCCCGAAGGCGGTGCCCTGCACCACGGCAACGCCCTCGTGCTCAAGCAGCTCGGTGACGAAGTCCTCGTCGGTTTCGAGCTTCTTGCCGGACGGGGTGGTCTTGCCCATGGTGCCGGCGCACGACGGATAGACGTAGAACGCGCCTTCGGGCTTCGGGCACTTCATGCCGTTGGCCTGATTGAGCATGGCCACGGCCAGGTCGCGCCGCTCCTTGAAGATGGCGTTGTGCTTGGCGATGAAGTCCTGCGGCCCGTTGAGCGCCTCGACCGAGGCCCATTGCGCGATGGCGTTGGGATTCGTGGTCGACTGCGACTGCAGCGTCGCCATCGCCTTGATCAGCATTTCCGGGCCGCCCGCATAGCCGATGCGCCAGCCAGTCATGCAATAGGCCTTGGACACGCCGTTGAGCGTCAGGGTGCGCTCGTACAGCGCCGGCTCCACCTGCGCCGGGGTGAAGAACTGAAAGTCGTCGTAGACCAGGTGCTCGTACATGTCGTCGGTCAGCACCCACACGTGCGGGTGTTTTACCAGCACGTCGGTCAGCGCCTTGATCTCGCGCCGCGTATAGGCAGCGCCGGTGGGGTTGGAGGGCGAGTTGAAGATCAGCCACTTGGTGTTCTTCGTGATCGCCTTCTCCAGCGCCTCCGGCTTGATCTTGAAGCCGTCTTCCATGCGCGCCGTCACGGCCACCGGCGTGGCGCCGGCGAGCAGCACGATGTCCGGATAGCTCACCCAGTAGGGGGCCGGGATGATGACCTCGTCGCCCGGGTTGAGCGTGGCCATTAGCGCGTTGAACAGGACCTGCTTGCCGCCGGCCCCAACGCTGATCTGCGACGGCTTGTAGTCGAGGCCGTTCTCGCGCTTGAACTTGGCGCAGATCGCCTCCTTCAGCTGCGGGATGCCGTCCACCTGCGTGTACTTGCTCTCGCCGCGCCTGATCGCCGCGATCGCCGCTTCCTTGATGTTGTCCGGCGTGTCGAAGTCGGGCTCGCCGGCGCCGAGCCCGATGACGTCGCGGCCCGCCGACTTGAGCACGCGCGCCTTGTCCGTCACCGCAATGGTCGGCGACGGCTTGATGCGCTGAAGCGAGTCGGCGAGAAAAGCCATGCGAATCTCCGGCAAAACGCGAGCCCTGCGGCTGCGTTCCTCCTAATGCCGCCGGATCATGGCGGCAAGGGCCGGTCCGGACCCGCTCGCATGAAATTATGTGCTGGAACCCATCAGGCCGAGGCGAGATCGGGCGATCGCGGCGGTCGCCGGAGCCGCCATGCCGATATTGCCGGCGCGCTCGGCGCGCACCCGCAGCACGATCAGCAGGAACACCGCGGCCAGCGCAGCGAAGCCGATCGGCAGATAGGTGAGCTTGGTCAGCTCGCGCGCCAGCAGAGGTGCGACCCAGACCAGCGCCAGGATGGTTTTCTCCCAGGGCCAGAAGCCGCTCTCGAGTCCCTCGGCCGCCACGAAGGCCAGCGCCATCCCGAGCACGATGAAGTCGTAGTCGAGCACGTAGGGCGATGACAGCAGCGTGCCAACGAGCAAGGCGGCAGCCTTGAGCCGGAAGCTCACGCCGCTGCGCCAGATCCAGATGCAGGCCGCAACCGCGCCGGCGGTCACCAGCGCCTGCCCCGCATAGGCATAGGCCGGCGATCCGCCCCACAGTCGCAGCCAGGCGAAGACGCTCTGGAATTTCACCAGGTTGTCGGTGTCGGCTTCGAGCACGATCGTGCGGGTGAGCGGCAGCGAGTCGAAAAACGCCTGCCACACCGGGACGCCCCAGATGGCCACCGTGACACCGACGGTCGCCAGCACGGTCGCGGCGGCCGCCACGATGGCGCGCCACTGGCCGGTCGCCGCCAGCACCAGGGGCAGCAGCAGCCCGAACTGCGGCTTGTAGGCGAGCAGCCCGAACGAGATGCCGGCCAAAATCTGGTGGCGCGGGAGCACGACGAGGCCGCCGGCCAGCAGCGCGGCGGTCAGGAAGCCGGTCTGGCCATGGCCGAGGCAGACCAGAACGGCGGGAAAGCCGAGCCCCAGCAGCAGCGCCTGGCGGGTCGGCAGGATGGCGCGCAGCGCGCCGAGCGCCGCCAGCAAGGTCCCAGCCTGCCAGACCAGGAGCGACGCCACGTAGGGCAGCGCCGCAAGCGCCGCCACCACCAGCAGGAAGACGGGCGGATAGCTCCACGGGAAGAACAGGTCCACCCCGTGCGTCTGCTGCTGCACCTCAAAGTGCGCCGGCCAGTCGTAGGCCGCAGCGGCGCGCCCTTCCAGCACCATGCGGCCGGCGGTCCAGAAGCAGGAGAAATCCGTGCCCAGCGGCCGGCCATAGGCGTCGACCGTGTCGTGCGCCGTGGCAAAGAGAACGCCAAGCGCTACGATCGTGCCGGCCACCATGGCGATGCCGACGAAGGTCATAAGCCCCGGCGTGAGCCATGCCCCTGTCGCGTAGCGTTGCGCCTGCATGGCGTGGTCCATCCGTCCTGGCGCCAATCAGCGCAGCCCGCTCACCTGTGGCGCCTTGGCCCGCGGCGTCAGCCGCACCCAGGTCACCTGGCCGGGCGTGAACAGCTGGCGGCCGGCCTTCGACCACAGCGGCGGCGCATGGTCGCCCACCAGCAGAATCTCGGTGGCCGGGATCTCGGCCGTCATGCGGATGATGCTCTCCCACAGATCGATGTACATCTCCGTCATGTAGCAGACCTCGACATGACCGATCGCGCCGCCGCCGTGCTCGCAGTCCAGGCGCGGCGTGCCTTCTTGCGGCGCGATGGGCACATGGGTGCTCAGCGTCATCCAGTAGAAGAAGGTGGGCTTCCTGGCGTCGCGCAGCTTCTGGCCGATGAACGGCACCACGTCCACGTCGCACGGACCGCGGAACGGCCCGCCGCACAGCCGGTGCACGCTTCCCTTGAGATCGGAGGCGAAGAACCGCGTCTCGAAGCCGAGCTTCGGGTACCATTGGTTGCGCCCGAAGAAGGCGCTGCTGAAATTGTGCATCGACATCGTCGGATAGCCGCGCTCCGCCATCTGCTCGGGCAGGCAGACGATGTCCTTGCCTTCGAGCAGCACCTCGTAGGGCTCGCGCGTATTGCACAACTCGCGCATCTCGGCGGCGGTGGTGGATCCGTAATAGGTGGTCGTTCCCGTGGTCACGCTGTAGCGCTTGTTGAGATCGTGATCGCTGAACGGCCGCAGCAGGATCGCCTGCTTGGCCGGATCGGCGAAGTGGCCGAGCGCCTCGACGACCACGAGCAGCACATGCCGGCCGTTGCCGGTGAACGCCGCCTGGCGGAAACCCGACTCCGCGCCCGCCGACTCCATGGGCTTGCCGGCACTGTAGAGGGTGCCGAACTGGTAGTGCGGCGACGTGTTGCTGACGAAATCGGCGACCAGGAACGCCATGGCGAAGCCCATCATGACGGCGGGATTGCCGCGCCGCAGGAGGTCGCGCTTGCGCGTCAGCACCATGATGTTCGCGCCCACCAGCAAGGCCAGGGCGAGCGTGAGCGCCACATAGAACGGCGATGAGAACAGCTTCAGCTCGGCGCTGAGGTGGAGCGCCACGGCGATCTCGCTCGGCGCCAGGTTGAACAGGAGCGCGATGGTTGAGATCGCGTCATAGATCGCGGTCCCCAGATAGAGCGCGATCGTGACCGGGACCGACGCAATCCGCGCCACGATGGCGACGGTGGCGTAGCCGATGATGGCTGCAGGCCGCGGCGGCGCCCCGATGCCGCCGATGAGCGCCACGAGTGAGAGCGCATTGGGCAGGACTATGCCGGTGAGGCAGAGAAAGAAAGTCGGGTTCGACAACCACCCGAGCCGCTGCGCTGTGGCTCTTGCGAGTGTGGCTGCTGGCACGTCATATCCTTGTTGCAGCTGATCGGCGCAGGACCGGGCGCGTGGCGCCTCCACAAAAGGCCAAATACGTTAAGGAAAATTAAACATGGCGGTGACGGCGGCGCTCGCCGCGTGACCCGGGTGGGCGCGCGCGAAGCGGCGGCCGGCACTACTGAAAAATCTCGGCGAACCGGACCTTCAGTTCGCGTCCCTTGTCCTCGATGTAGTCGAGGTCGATGGGCAGGAACTTGACCGCCCCCAAGGCCGGCTGCCCGTCGGGCGGCGGCATGTCGACGCGGGAGGAGTGAATTCCCGACGCCACGATGATTTTTTGCGCCTCCGGCGACACCATGAACTCGGCGAACAGTTTTGCCGCCTGCGGGCTGCGCGCGCCCTTCAGCACGGCGGTGGGCGAGGAGACGATGAACGTCCCGTCCGCCGGGTAGATGATCGCCTGGTTGGGGACCTCCTTGCCGCCGAAGAAGCTGCGCGGATCGGCGCCTTCCGCGCCGATCACCCGTTCGCCCTGCTGCATGGTGGAAAACACCTGCTGGTGGCCCTGCACGATCATGGTGTCGTTGCGGCGCAGGGCCTTGTAGAAATCCCAGCCGAGGTGCTGCGACAGCATGCCGACCACCACCAGCTGGATCGCCGTGAACGACGGGTCCGGCATGACCATCTGGCCCTTGTATTTCGCATCCGCGAGATCGGACCAGGTGCGCGGCCGGTCGGCTTCCGCCACCTTGTCGGTGCGGACCGGAATACCGACCAGCTGCAGGCGCTGGGCGATCCACCGGCCCTCGCGGTCCTTGGCGCCGTCCACCACCTTGTCGAACCCGTCCGGCCGGAACGGCTCGAGGATGCCTTGCCGGGCGAGTCCGTTGGCGGCGCCGGCGTCCGACATGGTGAGCACGTCGGCGCCCGGACGGCCGGCGCTGAGCTCCTGCTGCAGCCGCCGCAGCACCGCCTGTCCGCCCGAGCGCAGGAGCTGCACCTTGACCCCGGTCTGCTGCTCGAACGTGTTCGCCAGCTGCTGCGCCTGTGCGACCGGGGTCGACGTGTACCAGCTCAGCGACTTTTCCCGCCGCGCCGCGTCGAGGTCGACCGGATCGGCAGCTTGCGCCTGCGCCGCCACCCCCGCCGGGGCGAAGGCCAGCGCCAGACACAATAGAGCAAGGGTTTTCACCGGGCTCCTCCCCAAAACGGCCGAACCTTGGCGGCTGATAATTTTTTGCAGACACGATAAAATGGTTTGCCGGGAAGAACCATCGAAACTAGGCGACAGCCGGCCCAAGGAGGACATCATGCAGCTGACTGCTCCCCAGCTTCGCGCCTTCGACGAGCAGGGCTATCTGTTCATGCCGGGCTGCTTTTCAGACATGGAAGTCGCGACCCTGCGCAGCGAAGCTGAGGTCATCTTGGCGCAGGACCGCCAGGAGGTGTGGCGCGAGAAGACCGGCGCCCCCCGCACGGCGTTTGCCGCGCACACCTACAGCGAGCCGTTCCGCCTGATGGCGCATCACCCGCGCCTGGTCGAGCCGCTGCAGCAATTGTTCGGCGAGCCGGTCTATGTCCACCAGTTCAAGATCAACGCCAAGGCCGCGTTCGAAGGCGACGTGTGGCAATGGCACCAGGACTACGGCACCTGGGCGCGCGACGACGGCATGCCCGAGCCGCGCGCGATGAATATCGCGATCTTTCTCGACGAGGTGCTGCCGATCAACGGACCGCTGATGCTGATCCCGTGCAGCCATAAGCACGGCACGCTGGCGGCCGATCACGACGATAGCACGACCTCATATCCGCTGTGGACGCTCGACGCCGCGACCGTGACCCGCCTGGCGGCAGCGGCGGCGCCGCGCGGCGGTGTCGGCATCGTGGCGCCGACCGGGAAACCGGGCTCGGTGTTGATGTTCCACGGCAACCTAGTGCATGCCTCGCCGCCCAACATCACACCTTATCCGCGCAAGATCGTGTACCTGACCTTGTGCGCGGTCTCCAATCACATCACCAGGTTCAACCGGCCGGAGTGGATCGCGCACCGCGACTTCACGCCGATCGTGCCGGTCGACGACGACGCGCTGCTCGACTATGCGCGCGCCCACCGCGTGGCGGCGGAATGAAATGCGTGTAGATGCGCCAATAGGGGAAGCAACGCCTCCGGCCGCGCGGCGCGACGCGCGGTTCGCTCTGTTGCTTGCCACGCAAAGGTCACCGTTGGCCGCTTAATGTACGACTCATGTGTCTTGAATGGACGGCTGATGCATACGCTCTACTCGATGCAACGTTCGGGCAACTGCTACAAGGTCCGGCTCGCGCTGGCGCAGCTGCGCATGCCCTACCGGCTGGTCGAGATCGACGTCCTGCAGGGCGAGAGCCGCACGCCGGAATTTCTCGCAAAAAATCCCGACGGCCGCGTGCCGCTGCTCGAAGTGGCGCCGGGCCGCTACCTGCCGGAGTCGAACGCGATCCTGTGGTACATCGCCGGTGGCAGCCCGCTGGCGCCGGAGGACCGCATCGACCGCGCCGAGGCGCTGCAGTGGATGTTCTTCGAGCAGCACAGCCTCGAGCCCAACATCGGCGCCGCCTGGTTCTGGCTCACCCTGATCAAGGGCGGACGCGAGCTCCAGCACCATGCCATCGAGGACTGGATGGAGAGGGGCTATCAGGCGCTGCGAGTCATGGAGACGCACCTGAAGACCCACGATTTCTTCGCCGCCGATCGCTACACGATCGCCGACATCGCGCTCTATGGCTATACGCATGTCGCGCACGAGTGCGACTACGACCTCGGGCCGTTTCCGGCGCTGCGCGCATGGCTCGCGCGGATCGCCGACCAGCCCCACCATGTCGGCATGGATTTCAGCCCGGCCGTGCCGCCCGTTCCGGTGCCCTGATCGCCCGCCCGGGCGCGGCGAACACGCTTACGCTGCGGCAACTTCCGTTAATGCAACGTTAACTGGCGCCGCGGCGTTTACCATTCCTTAACGATAAATCATTAAATCGCCCTTGTTCCTCAATCGCTTGGACAAGGTCG
>DATFWC010000313.1:0-5155 GCA_035259885.1 Xanthobacteraceae bacterium | reverse complement strand
ACCCCGAACCGCGGACTCACCGGGCGGAGCGCCTCGCGCGGGCTCGGTTTCGGCGCCCAGCGCGCGCCGCCCGAGCGCAGGCGGCCGCCGCGCCCAGGCGGCCGGTCGGGCCGCTCAGGTGCGCCGGGCGAGAACAGGCCGCGCAGGCGGGTCTCGAAGTCCTGGCGATAGTAGCGGCGCACCGAGTCGTCGCCGATGCGGTCGACCAGGGCGCCAAGCCGCGCCTCCAGCGCGGCGCGCCGCTCCGGCGTGGCGAACCCGCCGGTCTCGGTCTCGCGCAGCCACAGCATGTCGGCGAGCGGCCGGGCGACGCGCAAGACCTCCTCGACCGCCTCGGCCCCGCCCGAGCGCACGAGATCGTCGGGGTCCTGGCCGTCGGGCAGAAGGGCGAACGCAAGGCTCTTGCCCGGACGTAACAGCGGCAGCGCCAGATCGACCGCGCGATAGGCGGCGCGGCGGCCGGCGGCATCGCCGTCGAAGCACAGGATCGGCTCGTCGCCCATGCGCCAGACCAGCGTCAGTTGGTCCTCGGTCAGCGCCGTGCCGAGCGGCGCGACGGTGGCGGCGAAGCCGGCGCGCACCATGGCGATGACGTCGACATAGCCCTCGACGGCAATGACGCGGGCGCCCTGGTGCGCGGCCACGCGGGCGGTGGCGGCGTTGTAGAGCATCGTGCCCTTGTGGAAGAGCGGCGTCTCCGGCGAGTTGAGATATTTGGCCTGCGCATCGGCATCGAGCGCGCGGCCGCCGAAGCCGACGACGCGGTCGCGCAGGTCCGTGATCGGAAACATGACGCGGTCGCGGAACCGGTCGAAGGGCAGCGGGACATCGTCGCCGGCGACCAGCAGGCCGGCCTCCACCATGTCCTCGACCGGCACTTTTTGCGCACCGAGATGCTCTTTCAGGGCGAAGCGTTCGGCCGGCGCATAGCCGAGGCGGAACTTGAGCTGGGTGGCGGAATCGAGCCCGCGGTCGGCGAGATAGCCACGGGCCCGGGCGCCGGCGCGGGACGCCAGCGTGGCGGCAAAGAATTTCGCCGCCAGTTCGAGTACCTCATGGAGCGTACGGCGCCGCTCCTCGCGCGCCTCGGCCTCCTTCGACACGACCGGCAGCGCCAGCCCGGCCATGTTGGCCAGCCGCTCCACGGCTTCCGGGAAGGACACGCCCTCGGTCGCCATGACGAAGTCGAAGATGTTCCCGTTGCGGCCCGACGAGAAGTCGAACCACATGCCCTTCTGGTCATTGGCGAAGAACGAGGGCGTCCGCTCCTGGTTGAAAGGCGACAGGCCCTTCCACTCGCGCCCGGCCTTCTTGAGCTTCACGCGGCGGCCCACGACGTCCGAGACCGGAAGCCTGGCGCGCAGTTCGTCCAGAAAGCTCGGCGGAAAGCGCATGACGGCGTTGTTTATCAACCGCGGTTTGACCTGCCCGTTGATATGGCAACGGGAGAATCACAACCGCATGACCTGGGCCTGCATGCGCCCCTGTGCACACGTCTCAACAGGCTGCAAACATCAATCCACAGGGCGCGCAAGATGTTCCTTGTTTGTTCTAGCACGCCGTGGCCGCCGTCACATCAGTGATTTTTCCCACGCGGTCGGCTTGGCCCCGCACTTATCCACTTGTCCACAACCCCGCCTCTGGATTCACCGGCGATTTGGCACCAGCCTGTTCGGGGAGCGGGCAGCGACAGGGGTCACACGATGTCCCAGACCTTCGTTCTCGTGCATGGCGCCTGGCACGGCGGCTGGTGTTGGGGGCGCGTGGCCGCCCTTCTGACCGACAAAGGGCAGAAGGTCTTTGCGCCGACCCTCACCGGGCTGGCCGAGCGCGCGCATCTCATGAGCCGCGACATCCGGCTTGCCACCCACATCGCCGACGTGGTCGATATGGTCCGGTCGGAGCGCCTGACCGACATCGTGCTCGTCGGTCATTCCTATGGTGGGTTCGTGGTGTCCGGCGTGGCCGAGCAGGTTTCGGTCGCCTCCATCGTGTTCCTCGACGCCTTCGTGCCGGAGAGCGGGCAATGCCTGTTCGATCTCACGGCGCCGGCGACGCGCCAGCTCATCGAAACGGCGCAACAGAAGGGCGACATCGCGGTGCCGCCACGCCCGGCCGAATTCTTCCGCGTCAACGAGAAGGATCGCGCCTGGGTCGATGCCATGTGCACGCCGCAACCGATCGCCACCCTGACGGAGCGAATCGCGCTCACCGGCGCGCGCGACCGCGTCGCGCGCAAGACCTACATCCGGGCGCAGGACTATCCCAATCCGGGGTTCGACGCAGCCCTCACCAAGGTGAAAGCCGATCCGGCGTGGCGCGTCTACGCGCTGCCGTGCGGCCACGACGTCATGGTCGACATGCCGCAGCGCCTGGCAGAGATTCTTTTGGAGGTGGCGTAGACAGAAGCAGCGTGCATTCACTGCGGCTGCAGGCCGGCGTCCTTGACCACGCGCTCGGCGACGGCGCGCTCCTCGCGGATCTGGCGCGCGAACGCGTCGGGCGTGTTGACGGCCGCCACCAGGCTGCGCGCCGTGAGATGTCTGTCGCGAAACGCCGGGTCGTTGACGATGGTCGCGACCTCCCGGGCCAGCCGGTCGACGATCTCCTTCGGCGTTCCGGCCGGCGCGAACAGGCCGTACCAGCTCCCGGACGGAGCGCCCTTATAGCCGGTCTCGGCCAGCGTCGGCACGTCGGGAAAATTCGGCGACTTGATGTTGTTGACCATGACGAGCGACGTCATGGTGCCGGCGCGGATGTGCCCGATGACGTTGCCCTCACCGATCAGCGCGATCGGCGTCGTCCCGCTGATGATCGCATTGACCGCTTCGCCGCCGCCCTTGAACGGTACCCGCACCCAGTCGGCGCCCTTCTCCTCCTTGAGCCTCTCCATATAGAGCGCGAGCGGCGGCGCCGCCGTGAGATAGCTCAGGGTCCCGGGCTTGGCCTTCGACAGCGCGACGAGCTCATCGACCGTCTTCACGCTCAGGGAGGCGTTCACCACCAGGGTCTGGATCAAGTGAAACAGGTTGGTAATCGGCTGCAATCCGTTCTCGGGATCGAACGGCATGTTCTTGAGCAGGAACTGGTTGTAGATGAGCGGATCAGCATTGAGGATGCAGATCGTGTAGCCGTCCGGCGGCGCTTCCGTGCACGCCCGCGCGCCCACGTTCTGCATGCCGCCGGGCCGGTTCTCGACCACCAGCGGCTGGCCCAGGCGCACGCGCAGCTCCTCGCCCAGCGCGCGCATGAACACGTCGCTGATGCCGCCCGCGCTGGTGGTGGTCAGCACGCGGATCGGACGCGACGGAAAATCCTGCGCGGCCGCCGGCGCGCATGCCAGCGTTACGATCACGGACGCGACACACAGGTTGAGCTTCATGCGTGGTCTCTCGGTTGGAACCGCAGGGTGGGTAAATTCGCATAGTACGGGCCTGATGTGGCAACGGCGGGCGGGCGAATTTGCCCAGCAAGTTGGCCGCGATCGCGCGCCGTTGCCCACCCGACGAACTCTGGCTGTTACTTGTGTGAGCTCAACAGCTCCTTCACCTTGGCCGAAGCCTTGGCGAAATCCATCTTGCCGGCGAAGCGCTCCTTCAGCGCCGCCATGGTACGGCCCATGTCCTTCAGGCCCTGGGCATTGATCTCGTGCACGATCTGCTGGATCACCGAGCCCGCCTCCAGGTCGGACATCTGCTGCGGCAGGAAGCCGGAAATGATGTCGATCTCCTCGCGCTCCTGCTGCGCCAGCTCGGGGCGGCCACCCTTGTCGTAGAGCTCGGCCGATTCGTGGCGTTGCTTGATCATCTTCTGCAGCACACCGAGCACGGCGTCGTCGCCGGGCGCCTCCTTGCCCTGGCCGCGCGCCTCGATCTCGGCGTTCTTGATCGCGGCGTTGCACAGGCGCAGCGTCGAGACCCGGCGCTGGTCCTTGGCTTTCATCGCCTCCTTCAAGGCATCGTTGATCTCGTCACGAAGCACGGTGTCCTCATCGGGGCTGGAGAGGCTTTGGGAATCGGCGCCGATGGCGTCCCAAATCGGCGGCGCCCGGTCAAGTATAGGTCTTCGGCCGAACCGGGGCGCGCCACAGGATGTCGCGCCCGGATGCTGAGCCGGCCGGCGAAAAACCGGCGTTTGACGCGGCACGAGTTCCGCACCTATTTAGGCGCCATGACCAACCAGCAGGATCATTGGGTCGAGCCCAAGCCGACGGCGGTGCTCGTCCTGGCGGACGGGACGGTGCTGGAGGGTTTCGGCCTGGGCGCGACCGGGCACGCGGTCGGCGAGGTCTGCTTCAATACCGCCATGACCGGTTACGAGGAAATCCTGACCGATCCCTCCTATGCCGGCCAGATCATAACCTTCACGTTCCCTCACATTGGCAATGTCGGCACCAACGAGGAGGACATCGAGAGCGTCAGCATGGCGGCGACGCCAGGGGCGCGCGGCGTCATCCTGAACGCGGCGATCACCGATCCCTCCAACCACCGGGCGACGCGCCACCTCGATCAATGGCTGCGCAGCCGCGGCGTGATCGGGCTGACCGGCATTGACACGCGTGCGCTCACCGCGCTGGTGCGCGAGAAGGGCATGCCCAACGCAGTCATTGCGCACGCGCCGGACGGCCATTTCGATCTCGCGGCGCTGAAGCAGGAGGCGCGCGCATGGCCCGGCCTCGTCGGCATGGACCTGGTGCCGCAGGTCACCACCGGCCAGCGCTTCACCTGGGATGAGACGCCGTGGGAGTTCGGCAAGGGTTATGGCCGCCAGAACGCCGGGCAATACCACGTGGTCGCCATCGACTACGGCATCAAGCGCAACATCCTGCGCCTGCTCGCCGGCGCCGGCTGCCGGGTGACGGTGGTGCCGGCGACCACCCCGGCCGCCGACATTCTGGCGCTCAAGCCCGACGGCGTGTTCCTGTCCAACGGGCCGGGCGATCCGGCAGCGACCGGCGAATACGCGGTGCCGGTGATCCGCGACGTGATCGACACCGGCCTGCCGACCTTCGGCGTCTGCCTCGGGCATCAGATGCTCGCCCTGGCGGTAGGGGCGCGCACCGTGAAGATGCATCAGGGGCATCACGGCGCCAACCACCCGGTCAAGGACCTCACCACCGGCAAGGTGGAAATCACCTCGATGAACCACGGCTTCG
>DATFWC010000312.1:0-7370 GCA_035259885.1 Xanthobacteraceae bacterium | reverse complement strand
GTCTGGGTCAAAAGTTCGTTCTGTTGCGCTCTGAGCATTCTGGTGCTCCTGGCCCGCGGCGCGGACAGCCCGCTTCCCGCAGCCTGGCCGCTTCCAGCGGATCACATTCTTGACTAAAGGAAGCGTGGGCTCGCCACGATCCACGCCCCTGGTTAACAAACCGCACGAGAAATGACCACCCGGATCAAGCTGTGCAGCACCGACGACGTCGCGGCGGGCGCCGCCCTCAAGGTCGAGACCGGCGACCTTGTGCTGGCGGTGTTCAACGTCGGCGGTCAGTTCTATGTCACGGACGACGCCTGCACCCACGGGCCGGGCTCGCTGTCGGAAGGCTATGTCGAGGACGACATAGTGGAATGCAACTTCCACAATGGTCAGTTCAACATCCGCACCGGCGAGGTGGTCTCGCCGCCATGCATGGTGCCGGTCAGGACCTATCCGACCGTGGTCGTGGACGGCGGCGTGTATATCGAGGTGTAGACTTGTCCCGCGCGCGGTGCAGCATGCGCCACCATGTTGATTGCCGGCGGCGATTGCAGGCACAATGCGCGGCCGGCCAGATCCATCGAACAGACGAAAGGCGTCCGATGTCTTGCATGTTATCCTTGCGGCGAATGGCGCCCTGCGCCCTCGCGCTTGCCTTCCTCGCCACGCACAGTTCCGCCGCCTTTGCCCACGTGGGCGCCCATGCGGGCAGCCTGGCCGACGGCCTGGCACACCCGTTCTCCGGCCTCGACCACGTGCTGGCCATGGTAGCGGTGGGCCTGTGGGCGTCCCAGCTCGGGCGACCGGCGGCCTGGCTGCTGCCGCTGACCTTTCCGGCCGTGATGGCGCTCGGCGCGGTTGCGGGCATGAGCGGCGTGGCGCTGCCGGCAGTCGAGAGCGCGCTCGCCGCCACGGTCCTGGTGCTCGGCCTCGTGATCGCGTTGGCGCTGCGGCCGTCGGTGCCGGTGAGCGCCGGCCTGATCGCCGCCTTCGCCCTGGTCCACGGCTACAGCCATGGCGCCGAGCTGCCGCCGACGAGCGCGGCACTGGCCTATGGGGCAGGCTTCATGGTGGCGACCTTCGTGCTGCACGCCATCGGGCTGGCGATCGGCGGATTGCCGCGCGCCGCGCTGGCGCCGCGCGCGACCGGCGCCGCGATCGCCGCCGCAGGTATTGTCCTGCTCGTCACGGCATGAGGTGACCATGGCCAAGACGGCGATCGTTTCCGAGGAGCTGGCGAAGAAATTCGCCACCGAGAAGGAGACTCCCTATACGCGCTGGGTGCGCGCGGAGGGGCTGGACATCATCAGCGCCCACCACGTGGCCAACCTCAACACGGTCGCCCTCAAGCCCTGGCCACGCCGCGGCGGCGCCGGCGTCTACATCAACCACGAAGCGTCGCGCACCTCGAACGACTGCTACGTGTGCGAGATTCCTCCGGCCAAGACGCTGGAACCCCAGCGCCAGCTGTTCGAGGAGATGATCCTCGTGCTCTCCGGGCGCGGCTCGACCACGGTGTGGAACGACGCGGGCAAGCGCGTCACCTTCGAGTGGCAGGCCGGCGCCATGTTCGCCATCCCGCTCAACTGCTGGCACCAGCACTTCAACGGATCCGGAAAGGATCCGGTGCGCTATGTGGCCGTCACCAACGCGCCGCCGGTGATCAACCTCTATGACGACATCGACTTCGTGTTCAACACCAAGCACGACTTCTTGAACCGTTTCTCGGGCGAGCCCGATTACTTCAGCGCCAAGGGCGAGCAGAAGGGTCTGTTGCTCGAGACCAACTTCGTCGCCGACGCCGTGAACCTGCCGCTCATCGCCGCCAAGGAACGCGGCGCCGGCGGCGGCCATATCCGCTTCAACATGGCCAAGGGCTCGATGAACAGCCACATCTCGCAGTTCCCGATCGGCACCTACAAGAAGGCGCATGCGCACGGGCCGGGCGCGCACGTGATCATCCTCAGCGGCGAGGGCTATTCGCTGATGTGGCCGGAGGGCGACGAACCACGCCGCTACGATTGGCAGGTCGGCACCATGATCGTGCCGCCCAACATGTGGTTCCATCAGCACTTCAACACCGGCACGACGCCGGCGCGCTACCTCGCCTTCAAGCACGAGGGCGTCGCCATCCGTAACGCCCAGGGCGTGCCCAAGGCATGGATCAGCCGGCGCGCCGGCGGCGACCAGATCGACTACGCCGACGAGACCCCTGCGGTGCGCACCATGTTCGCCCAGGAGCTGGCCAAGCGCGGCCTTGCGCCGAGGATGGATCAGGCCTACGCGGCGGAGACCGCCGACCTGCCGCAGGCGAAATCGGCGTGATTCTCTCCGTCCTTCCCCCGAAGGGGGAGGGCGGTCGGCCGAAGGCCGACCGGGTGGGGTGGCGCAATTGACCCCACCCGCCTCGCTGCGCTCGGCACCCTCCCCTTTCAGGGGAGGGATGGAGCAAGTGGAATCGCCATGCCAAGGAGGCTCTGCCATGCATGACGTACCGGGCAGCGTGCACTGGCACGAGCCGCACGCCGGGCAGCGTGCCGGCTTCGGCAAGTTCGGCCGGCCCAAGACGGCCTACGACCTGTTCATGGAGCAGGAAGGCATCCCGGTGTTCCGCGACATCGGGGTGCGCCGCGTGCAGGACCTGCCGCTCGCCCCGTGGCAGCGCCTGGGCGGGCGTGGCACCTACATCCAGCTGCACGGCACCGAGGGGAAATGGGGCTGCTACGTGGTCGAGGTGCCGGGCGCCGGCGCGCTCAACGCGGAAAAGCACCTGTACGAGGAAATTTTTTATGTGGTCGAGGGGCGCGGCTCGACCGAGGTGTGGCTCGACAACGACCGCAAGCGTCACGTGTTCGAGTGGCAGGCGGGCTCGCTGTTTTCGATTCCGGTCAATGCCTGGCACCGGATCGTCAACGCCAGCTCGAGCCCGGCGCTGCTGCTCGCCGGCACCACCGCGCCCAACCTGATGAACCTGATCAACAACCAGGACGCCATCTTCAATGCGCCGATCGAGTTCCGCGACCGCTTCAACGGCGCCGACGACTTCTACAAGTACAAGGACGACATCGAGCCCGACCCGGTGCGCGGGCTGGCCATGCGCCGCACCAACTTCATCCCCGACATCGTCAACTGCGACCTGCCGCTCGACAACCGCCGCTCACCCGGCTTTCGCCGCGTCGAGCCATTCATGACCGGCAACGTGTTCTATCTGTGGATCGGCCAGCACGAGAACGGCCGCTACTCCAAGGCGCACGCGCACACGTCGGCCGCCGTGCTGATCTGCCTCAAGGGCAAGGGCTACACCTACACCTGGCCGGAACGTCTGGGCGTCACGCCGTGGCAGGCCGGCAAGGACCAGGAGATCAAGCGCGTCGACTACGAGCCGGTCGGCATGGTGTCGGCGGCGCCGGGCGGCGCGCGCTGGTTCCACCAGCATTTCGGCGCCTCGAAGGAGCCGCTGCGGCTCACCGCCTGGTTCGGGCCGCACAATCCCGGGCGCGAGCCCGGCCCGCCCGGCGAGACCCATATCGACTACACCGCCATGGACATCCCCGAAGGCGGCTCCTCGATCCCGTATTGGATGGAGGATCCGTTCATCCGCCAGGAATACGAGGAGACGCTGCGCCGCAACGGCGCCGACAACCGGATGAAGCCGGAGTTTTATGACAAGAATTATAAAGGCGCGCTGCCGAAGGAGTGATGGCTTCAGCTTATGAATCGGAGGCGCCACTTGCTCCACCTCTCCCCGCGCGCGGGGAGAGGTGGAGCAAGCAGGCCGTTCACTGCAAAATCTGCCGCGAAGGAGCAAGCGGGCGGATGACCGAGGAAGCCCAGGGCGGGCGCATCTTTTTCTCCAGCGCGGGACGTTCGCTCGCCGAAGAGGATGAGATCTGCCTGCTCACGGTCGGCGTCGACATCGGCTCCTCCACCTCCCATCTGGTGTTCTCGCGCATCGTGCTGGAGCGCCTCGACGCCCGCTACGTGGTGAGCGAGCGCGAGAGCTTTTTTCAGTCCGACATCCTGCTCACGCCATACCGCGGCCCCGACGAGATCGATGCCGAAGCGCTGGGACAATTTTTTGCGCGACAATATGCCGACGCCAAGGTCGATTCGGACGAGATCGACACCGGCGCCCTGATCCTCACCGGCGTCGCGGTGCGCCGGCGCAACGCGCGGCGGATCGGCGAATTGTTTGCGCACCAGGCGGGCAAGCTGGTGGCGGTGAGCGCCGGCGATCACCTGGAAGCCGTGCTGGCGGCCCATGGCTCCGGCGCCGTCGCTCGCTCGATCCGCGACCGCGTGACGGTGATGAACGTCGACGTCGGCGGCGGCACCGCAAAAATTGCTGTGTGCCGCGACGGCGAGGTCGTCGCCCTGACGGCGCTCGACATCGGCGCGCGCCTGATCGTCCTCGACGACACCGGGCGCGTCGTGCGGATCGAGGAAGCGGGACAACGCTTCGCTGCCGAACTGGGCGTGCGGCTGGCCGAGGGCTCGGTCCTTGATGCCGCGCACCAGGGTGCGCTCGCCGCCCGAATGGCGGACCGCCTGTTCGAAGCGATCGACGGCGGCCGGCCGACCGTGGCCGGAACCGGCCTCCTGCGGCTCGATCCGCTCGCTTGGCGCAGCCCGGTGCCGCAGGTGTCGTTCTCCGGAGGCGTCGCCGAATACATTTTTGGCGGCGACAGCAAATCGTTCGGCGATCTCGGCCTCCTGCTGGCGCAGGAGATTCGCGCGCGCAGCGACCGGCGCGGCCTGCAGCTGGTGCGCCCCGACGCGCGCATCCGCGCCACCGTGATCGGGGCGTCGCAGTACACGATGCAGGTGAGCGGCAGCACGATCTTCGTCGCGCCGCTCGACGTCCTGCCGCTGCGCAACGTGCCGGTGATCGCGCCCGACCTGAAACTGGAGCAGGAGAGCATCGACACGGACGCGGTCGCAGCCGCCATCCGGGCGGCGCTGCGCCGCCTCGACCTCGGCGCGAGCCCGGTGGCCCTGTTCGTCCCGTGGCGCGGCTCGGCCACCTGGCATCGGCTCGACGCGTTCTGCCGCGGCGCGGCGGCCGGGCTCGCCGACGTGATCGCAGAAAATCATCCGATCGTGCTGGCCGGCGACGGCGACGTCGGCGGACTCCTGGGCATTCACCTGCGCGAAGAGCTGAAGATCCTGAGCCCGATCGTGTCCATCGACGGGCTCGCGCTCAAGGAATTCGACTTCATCGACGTCGGCGCCATGCTGGAGACCGCCGGCGCGGTGCCGGTGGTGATCAAGTCGCTGATTTTCCCCGGCGGCCCGGCCGGCGGGAATGACAGGTTGGCGCCTGCGCCGGCGGCGCGCATCCCCTCAACCTAGGCCAGGTGCGGGTCGCCTCCCGATTTCCTTCGGATTTCGTACTGTTTTCGTTGGGGTTTCGGCTTTGTGACCCCGGTCACATAGTGCCGACGCCAACCCGGCTAAAGACGTGGGTGCATCCAGGAGGTGCCCCATGTTCGTCGATTTCTCTCAGTCCGCCACGACCGGAGCGATCCCGGCCGGATCGCCGCCGCCGCAGGCGGTATCGGACGAAACCCTGATCGCGCGAATCGCTTCAGGCGACCGCGACGCCATGCGGGCGCTCTACCTCAAGCATCACGTGCGCGTTTACCGCTTCGTCATGCGGCTGGTGCGCAACCAGACGATGGCGGAGGACGTCATCAGCGACGTGTTCCTCGACGTCTGGCGCCAGGCCGGCAGCTTTGAGGGCCGCTCAGCAGTATCGACCTGGCTCTTGGCCATCGCCCGGTTCAAGGCGTTGTCGGTTCTGCGTCGCAGGCCGGACGAGGAACTCAACGACACCGGCGCCGCCGCCGTTCCGGATCCGACCGACGATCCCGAGATAGCGGTGCAGAAGAAGGACACCGGCGAAATCCTGCGCCAGTGCCTGGAAGCACTGACGCGCGAGCACCGCGAGGTCATCGACCTCGTGTACTACCATGAGAAAACGGTCGACGAGGTCGCGCAGATCGTCGGCATTCCGGAAGCCACCGTGAAGACCCGCATGTTCTACGCCCGCAAGAAACTCTCCGGGCTGCTGAAATCCGCCGGCATCGACCGGCCCTGGTGATCGCATAGCATCACCTCGTCCCGCACGCGTTGCAGCGCATCACGCTATGCTGTGCTGCGCGGCGCCCGGGACAAGGCTCACTCCCACGGCATGAGCGAGGCGTGGATCACGTCGGGTACGCCCTCGCCGCCAACCGAGCGGATCGCCAGATCCACGTCCTTGAGTCCGAAGCGGTGGGTCGTCACCTTCTCCAGCGGAAAGCGTTTTGAGGCGAGCTGCTGCAGCGCCAGCTCGCAGGCGCGATAGCTGTGGCCACGCGCGCTCTTGATGGTGATGAACTTCACCGTGATTTTTCCCACCGGGAAATTGGGGAATTCCGCCATCTCGCCCTGGATCACCATGGTGCCGCCCTTGCGCTTGAGCGCCTCGACGCCGAGCAGCACCGGAATCGTGCCGGCGCCCGCCGTACAGTCGAGCGCCACGTCCACGCCCTTGCCGCCGGTGATCTCCATGATGCGGGCGAGCGGATCCTCCTTGTCGACGTCGATCACGTGATCGGCGCCGAGCTCCTTTGCCACCTGCAGGCGCGCCGCATCCTTCGTCCGCCCCGTGACGATGACCAGCGCGGCGCCGGCCTGGCGGCAGATCACGGTCTGCGACAGCCCCTGCTGTCCCGGCCCCTGGATGAGCACGGTGGAGTCATAGCCGACGCCGCCGTCGAACAGCGACCATTCGACGCCGTTGGCCATGGGGGTGACCAGGCCGGCCAGCTCCGGCGTGACGCCCTTGGGCACGCGATGCACCACCGAGTTCCATGGCAGATAGACGTAGTGCGCAAAGCCGCCCCACAGGTGCGGCGCCTTCTCGGCCGACGTGTAGCCGTAACGGATGGCGTCGGGATTGTAGCGCCAGTCGGTGTTCTCGCAGTGGCGATACTGGCCGAGGTGGCACCACTCGCACTTGCCGCAGGCCACGTAATGCTCGACGAATACCAGGTCGCCCTCGCGAAACCCTTTGCGCTGGGTGAACTCGCGCCCCGCCTTGGCGATGGTGCCGATGTTCTCGTGGCCCATGATCACCGGCGCGGCCGACGGGGGCTTCTTGTACAGTTTGACGTCGGTGCCGCAGATGCCGGCGACGTCCATCTTCATCAGGGCGGCGTCGGCCGGGATATCCGGCATGGGAAACTCGCGCAGCTCGGTCTTGCCCGGCCCCACCCGCACCGCCGCCAACACTTGCTCTGCCACGTGGAAAACCTCCGACTCGTCATCGCGGCCTTGACCCGCGCATCCATCAAATATGTTTAGGTTGGATGGATTGCCGGGTCGAGCCCGGCAATGAC
>DATFWC010000311.1:0-2188 GCA_035259885.1 Xanthobacteraceae bacterium | reverse complement strand
CGATGGCCGCCATAGGCGCCGTCTATTTCACAGCGCGCGCGCTTTGATGTAGGACTTTGTCTCCCCGGCGCTCGTCGACCTCCGGGGCTACTCCCAACTCGATCGCCCCGACCGCGCCGGTCGGGGCTTTTTTATTTTTTTTCGTAGGGTGGGTTGAGGCGCCTGGCAAAGCATCGCCGTCATGTCACCGCGCCGCGCGCCGAAACCCACCGGAGATTCGTCATCGTGGGTTTCGGCGCCGGATGCAGCGATCCAGTCCGATGCCGAGCATCGCGCCTCAACCCACCCTGCGGCGCGTCACCCCGAGCCGGGCACGAAGGCGTCGAACGCGGCCCAGAACTGCGCGCGGAAGCGATCCTGCTCCATCAGGATCTCGTGGCGCGAGCCCGGGATGATGAGATGCGCGCCGGCCCGCAGCCGGATCGCGAACTGCTCGATCGCCTTGGTGGAGACGATGACGTCATGGCCGGCGCCGATGAACAGGAGCGGCTGGCGGATGCGCGACGCCACGACCGGGTCGGCGAAATCGTTCATCGCCTGGAACGCCGCGCCAATCCACGCGATGGTCGGCGAGCCGAGGCCGAGCTTCGGCTCGGCTTCGATGATGGCACCGGTGCGGGCATAGCGCACCGGATCGGACGTCAGCGGATTTCCCGCGAACGGCTGCGACGCGATCGCGGTGGCGCCGCCGCCCGGGATGTAGGACGAGCCCATGCCCATCAGGCGCATGATGCGCGTGGTCGTGCGCGCCAGCCGCGGCATGCCCACCAGGTTGAGATCGAGCATCGGCGCCGACAGGACGACGCGGTCGAACCAGCGCCGGTTGCGATAGGCCGAACGCATCAGCACGTTCGCCCCCATCGAATGGGCAAGCGCAAAGAACGGCGGCGGGCAATCGGGCAGCACGATCTCCTTCATGAAGGTTTCGAGATCGATCTCGTACTCGGTGAAATCCCGGATGTGGCCCTTGCGGCGGTCGCGCAGCGCCCGTTGCGACAGACCCTGCCCGCGCCAGTCCAGCGTGGCCACAGCAAAGCCGCGCTCGCGCGCGTCCTGCACGACTTCGAAATATTTTTCGATGAACTCGGCGCGCCCATGGAACAGGCACAAGGTGCCCTTGCGACCCGGCGGCGGGTCGAAGCGCGCGAAGCGGAGTTCGACCCCGTCGGGGGTCTTGATGGTTCCGGCGACCGCGCCGTCGGGGACCGGATTCGCCGGGATCGACACAAGTGTCATGGAAGGGGCGGCGCCTCAGGCATCGGGGCCTTATATCAGTGCACGCGGGCCGCTCAATGGAACATTAACACTGCCTCCGGCGAGCCCTTGAACGCCGTCTGGCGGCCTCCCACATGATCAGCAGCGCAGGCCCATGGGCTGCGCCATAGCGCGGGTCCGGCCCCCTGGTGGGCGGATCCTCAACCGCATGTCGCTTCAAGGAGGATATGCCATGCGAACTTTCGATCTTGCTCCCCTCTATCGTTCGACCGTCGGCTTCGACCGTCTGTTCTCGTTGCTCGACCAGGTCGGCGGCCTGGATGGCTCCGCCCCGACCTATCCGCCTTACAACATCGAGCGTCTGGACGAGAACGCCTACCGCGTGACCGTAGCGGTGGCGGGCTTCACCGAGAGCGATCTGACTCTCGAGGTGAAGGAGAACACCCTGACCATTCGTGGCGAGAAGCAGGTGAAGGACGGCGAGAAGGCCGGCGAGGTGCTCTATCAGGGCATCGCGGCACGGGCGTTCGAGCGCCGCTTCCAGTTGGCTGATCACGTGCAGGTCACGGGCGCCAACCTGGAGAACGGGCTCCTGCACGTCGACCTCAAGCGCGAGATTCCCGAGGCGATGAAGCCGCGCCAGATTCCGATCGGCGGCGGCAAGGCCAAGGTGATCGACGCCAAGAAGGCGGCGTAACCTTCAACTCAGCTTGATAAGGAAGCGCCCCGGTCACCCGGGGCGCTTTTATTTGTTCCAGTGGTTCCGTTCCGCTATTCCAGCGCCGCCGGCGGTGGAAAGGCCTGGGAATTGGCGGCCGCGCCGGTGGTCGCCGCGGGCGGCGCGGGCGTGGCGGACGGCGGCTGGACCGCCTCGACCTTGGCGGCGGCCGCGGTCTTGGCTGCGGCGACGGCCGGACGCGGGCGCGGCATCGGCGTACGCGGCGCCGGCGTCACGGCCGCGCGCTGCTCGAGC
>DATFWC010000310.1:0-7895 GCA_035259885.1 Xanthobacteraceae bacterium | reverse complement strand
CGCATTGCCGGTAGCGCGCGGTGCAGGCGCCGGAATAGGCCCGCTCTCGCCTCTCGCATTCGGCGGCATACCGCGCGGCAGCGCCGAAGTGGCGCCGGCATGCAGCACCGAGATCGCCGACTTGGCGCTGGCACTCGGCATTGGCCCTGGCACACAGCCCCGAACAGGAGCCCTGCGCATCGGCCCGGCTGGCGAGGAGCAGACAGGCGGCAACCACAGCGGCAAGTCCCAGCAACGTCTGCATGGACCCCAGTTCCCCCGTCGCCGACATGGCCGAGATCAAGCATAACGAGGCGCCCAGGCTTCGCAAACGACGACCATGCGGTGATTGTGAGGAGCCTCCGACCTGCGCTCGCGCGCCGGAGGGTCGAGGGCGCCTGACCCCCAAGCGGCCCGCCCGGGGACAAAAAAATTTACAATGTTGGGGATCGGCAAAAATTTTGACTGGAACCATTCCGCCACCGCCGCGTTACGGGCTGCGAAAGGGGCTGGTAACTGTCATGGGAGATGTGTGTGAGTAGCCCTGACGAACTACGCAGCTATGCCGTTGACTGCGCCCGCCTCGCCAGAGCCACAGCCGACCCACGCGACAAGGCGCGCCTGCTGAACATGGCCCGGGCGTGGAGCGATCTTGCGGATCGCATTGCCAAAATTGGCGAAGTGGCGGGCAGGGTGGCGCTGAACGAAGCGACTCCTGTGGATTCTCGCGCGAGCCCGCCGATCGCTCCCCCCGGTCCGACCGGATGCGGAGAGCCCCGATAAGACCCAAGCACTATGGGATAAGGCTCAAGCTGATGGGTCAATAGCCTGCGGCGCGCTGATGCTGCCGGCAGCTCACGTGCGAAAGTGCTTCGACAGCTTCAGTCCCTGCGCCTGGTAGTTCGAGCCGATGGCTTGGCCGTACAGCGCGTCGGGGCGCGCAAGCATTTTTTCGTAGACGAGGCGGCCGACGATCTGCCGGTGCTCGATGATGAACGGCACCTCGTGCGAGCGCACTTCGAGCACCGCGCGAGCGCCGCGCCCCCCTGCCCCGGCATAGCCGAAGCCGGGATCGAAGAAGCCGGCATAGTGAACGCGGAACTCGCCGACCAGGGGATCGAACGGCACCATCTCGGCGGCGTAATCGGGTGGCACCTGCACGGCCTCGCGTGACGCCAGGATGTAGAACTCGTCGGGATCGAGGATGAGCGTCTCATCGGCGCGCGCCAGGATGGGATCCCAGAATTCCCCGATCGGATAGCCGGCGCGGCGCTCCACATCGATGAGACCGGTATGGCGCTTGGCGCGATAGCCGACGAGCTGGAGCGGACCGCCGCCCTTGAGATCGACACCGACCGCGATGCCGCCGGCGAACTCGGCCTCGTCGGCGTCGACCAGCCGTTCCCGCAAGTGAAGCTCGGTCAGCGCCGCCGCATCGAGCACGGCATGGCCGCGCCGAAAGCGGATCTGCGACAGGCGCGAGCCTTCGCACACCAGGACCGGGAAGGTGCGCGGGCTGATCTCGGCATAGAGCGGGCCATGGTAGCCGGCCCTGATCAGGTCGAAGCCGCGCGTCTCGTCGGCGATGACGCGGGTGAAGACATCGAGGCGGCCGGTGGAGCTTTTCGGGTTGGCGGCCGCCGCGATGTCCGGCGGCAGCGCCAGACTCTCCAGCAGCGGCACGATATAGACGCAGCCAGTCTCCAGCACGGCGCCGTCGCCAAGCTCGATCTCGTGCAGCTTCAACTGGTCGATGCGCTCGGCGACGGTGGCGCGCGGCCCCGGCAAGAAGCTTGCACGCACACGGTACGCCACGCCGCCAAGGCGCAGATCGAGGCTCGCCGGCTGCACCTGGTCCGGCACGAACGGCTGCTCCGCCAGGATGGCGCCGGCCTTGGCCAGCGCGGCGATCATCCGATCGGGCAGGATACCTCTGTCCTGGGCCGAGAAAGCAAGCGGCACGGCGTCCCCCAACGGCAGCATCATGCGCTGCCGCTCTATCCGATGCACGCCTTGACGGAAAGGCGCCGGCTCGCGTATGAGTGGAATTATCCCGTGGTCATTTGAGCCGGCCGGCTTGCAGCCACGTTAAACAAATCGCTAAAAGGCCGGGGACGCGCGAGGCCCCCGGCGGACACTATCCGGCCGGGTTTTTTGTCGCCCAAAGGAGGGCCTCATGGACGCGTCCACCGAACGCCGGTACCGCCCGGAAACCCGCCTCCTCCACGCCGGCACGTTGCGGTCGCAGTTCGGCGAGACTTCGGAGGCTTTGTTTCTCACCCAGGGCTTCGTCTACGACAGCGCCGAGCAATGCGCGGCACGGTTCAAGGGCGAGGAGCCGGGCTATCTCTATTCCCGCTTCTCCAACCCGACCGTGGCCATGTTCGAGCAGCGCATGGCCGCGCTCGAAGGGGCGGAGGCCGCGCGCGCGACCGCGAGCGGCATGGCGGCCGTAACGGCCGCGCTGATGGGCCAGCTCAAGGCCGGCGATCATGTGGTGGCCGCCAAGGCCCTGTTCGGCTCGTGCCGCTACGTGGTGGAAGATTTTCTGCCGCGGTTTGGCGTCGCCTCGACCTTGGTGGACGGCACCGATCTCGACCAGTGGCGCAGGGCCATGCGGCCCAATACGCGCACCTGTTTTCTCGAGAGCCCGACCAATCCGACGCTGGAGGTCATCGACATCGCGGCGGTGGCGGGAATCGCCCACGCGGCCGGCGCGACGCTGGTGGTCGACAATGTGTTCGCGACGCCGCTGTGGCAAAGTCCGCTCGTGCTCGGCGCCGACTGCGTGGTCTATTCGGCCACCAAGCACATCGACGGCCAGGGCCGCTGTCTCGGCGGCATCATTCTCAGCTCGAAGAAATTCATCGACGACCACATCCACCAGCTCCTGCGGCAGACCGGCCCGTCTATGTCGCCGTTCAATGCCTGGGTCCTGCTCAAGGGCCTGGAGACGCTTTCGGTGCGCGTGCGCCGGCAGACCGACACTGCCGCCACCGTTTCGGTGGCGCTGGTCGATCATCCAAAAATCTCGCGCATGATCTATCCGGGACGGCCCGACCATCCGCAAGCCGAGGTGGCGCGCAAGCAGATGCGCGGCGGCTCGACCCTGGTGGCGTTCGAGGTTACGGGCGGACAGGCGGCAACCTTCCGCTTTCTCAACGCGCTCAAGCTGGTGCGCATCACCAACAACCTGGGCGACGCGAAGAGCCTCATCACTCATCCGGCCACCACCACGCATCAGCGGCTGACACCGGAGGCGCGCGCCGAGCTCGGCATCACCGACGGGCTGGTGCGCTTCTCGGCCGGGCTCGAGCATCCCGACGACGTGGTCGAGGATCTGCTCGCCGCACTCGATGCGGCGTAGTGCTCTTCGACGTGTAGCCCGGATGGAGCGAAGCGTAATCCGGGGCCGGCTTTTCCGATGGCTCATGCGCACGGATAGGCCGCTCCCGCATTTCGCTTCGCTCCATGCGGGCTACGAAGAAAGAAGGTTTAGGATCACAGCCGCGAGCGGGCGCCGGCGACCGCGGTCGCACGGGTGGCGGCATCGTCGATGGCGGCCGCCAGGAGCTTGGCCACGCAGGCATAGCCCCAGTCGTTCATGTGCAGGCCGTCGGGCGACAGGAACGTTTCGAACGGGAGCTCGCGCACCTCGCGCCAGTGGCGCATCACCTGGAAGCGATGAAAGACGCTGATGTTCTCCGCCTTGGCGGCCGCCTCGATCAGGTCGACCATGCGCTCGGTGTTGGGCTCGGCGATGACCTTGGGGGCGAATTGCGGATCCATCAGAACGATGTCGGCGCCGCTGTCCTTGATCCGCTCGACACCCTCGGTCAGCAGCGGGGCCATCGGACGGATCCTGTGGTGACGGATGAGCGTGTTGGTGCCGAGCTGCCACACCACGAGATCCGGCTGCTCTGCCAGCACCGACTTGTCGAACCGGGCGAGCATCTCGGCCACTTCCTCGCCGCCGATGCCGCGGTTCAACACCTTGACGGTGAGATGGGCAAACCGCTCCTTGAGCTCGACCTCAAGCCGGCTCGGATAGGACGCCGAAGACGAACTCGCACCGGCGCCGGCGGTCGACGAGGATCCGATGGCGACGATGGTGATCGGCTGCTTGGCGGCGATGCGCTGCGCGACACGGCGCAGCGGATGATCGAGCCGGCTGGCGTTGGCAGGCGCCGTACAGGCGGGTGTCTGCGCGGCCGCCGGCATCGGCACGAGGCCGAGCGCCAACGACGACGCACAAGCGACGATCGACAGGATAGATGCGCGAGAGGCAAGGCGCATTATTGACCTGCCTTCGGCTGCGCGCGCGCCAGCTTCACGCCGTCATGGATGAGGTCGGCCAGAAGTTGAGCGATGCAATCATGAATACGCGCAGCCATTTCGACCTTTCTGGTCGCCGCGTACAAATCGAAAGTCCCCAGCTCACTCCAATGTTTCATGATCGCAAGGCGATCCAGCAGCGGCACCTCGCGCTGCTGCGAAACCAGCCGCATATTATCGGCATAGGCCTGAATTGCAATCATGGATTCGGTACGCGGGCTATACTGCTGGTTCATCAACACAACATCCGCCCCTCCGGCGTGCAGCGTTTCCACGCCTTCGTCGAGAGTGGCACGATAGTCTTCCGGGTCGACGCCGGTGATCGCATCAACTGTTCCCGACTGCCATATAATCAGCGCGGGCTTTTCCTCCATCAGTATTTTCTCGAAGGTTTCTGCCATTTCCGCTGCGCTGCGGCGCGATTTGACGTTCGTTACGACTTTTGTCTTAACGTCGGGCAGACGTTTCGACAGGATCTCCTGCAACCGCGCCGGATAGGCCAGATCGGCGCCACCGGGGCCGATCAGGGTCGAGGATCCGGCGCCTATCACCACGATATCGAGGTTGTGCGCCTGGGCGATGGCGGCGGCGACGCGCGGCAGGCGGTACTCGGCGTTTACCAAGTGCGCTGCAACAGCGCAGTCGGGACTTTCCGCGGCCAGCGCGGCGCCCATGCACGCCAGCACGAACAGCGTTGCGACGCACAACGTCCTCATGCCTCGCCTCCCGCGAGGTCTGCGTCCGGCGGCTTCGAACGCGATCCGGGGCTTCGCCCTTCTATCTTCTTGTACCACGAGATCAACGCCGCTGCCGCCCACATTAGAGCAATGCCCAGTGCGCTCACAAGAACCTGCACGACCACGGCGTCGGACAGTTCGTTGAACACGAAGTGTCCAGCGAACGACAGAAAGATACCGAGACAGAAGATCTCCAGCGAATGCTGGCCGCACAGGATGGCAGGGCGCAACCACGCCGATTGCAGGCCCGGCCAGTCCCTCGGAATGAAGCGGATGGTGATCGCCGCCAGCGCAAGGAAGTGCGCGATTCGCAACACGTCAAGGTTGATCTTGTCGATCGGGTACATGGCGTCGCTCAACCAACGCGGGACAAAAGCAGCGAGCGCAGAAAACTGCCAGGTCATGACGATGAAGAAGGCGAACAGCAGGTAGACGATCGCCAGCCCCACGACGACCGGCGAGCGAATGAAGCGCCCGATGCGTTCGGCGCCGCCGAGCGCGCACCACGCGCCGAGCACGAACAGGAGTTGCCAGGCGAACGGGTTGAACCACCACGAGCCACTGGGATAGGCCGGCAGGTTCCAGCCGAAGTGCCAGGTCAGGGCATAGAGCACCGCCGAGGTGACGAGCGCCAGCGTCGGCTGGCGCAGCAGCAGCCACAGGGCCGGCGGAAAGCCGAGCAACAGCACGATGTAGAGGGGCAGCACGTCCATGTTGACTGGCTTGAACTTCAGGAGCAGCGCCTGAATGAGCGTGACGTCCGGCTGCTTGAGGAAATCGAAGATCCCCATCTCCTCGTGGTAGAGCGGGTTTTCGAAACTGGACGACACGTAGGCGATCTCGGCCATGTAAATGACGAACAGGAACATGTGCGCGACATAGATCTGCCAGGCGCGCTTGAGGATGCGGGCGCCGGCGATGATGAAGCCACGCTCGCGCATGGCGCGTCCGTAGACGAAGGCCGCGGTGTAGCCCGATATGAAAATGAAGATCTCGGCGGCGTCGCTGAAGCCAAAATTGCGGATCGTGGCCCAGCTCACGACGTTGGAGGGAATGTGGTCGAGGAAGATCAGCCAGAGCGCGATGCCCCGAAACAGGTCGAGCCGCAGATCGCGTTGCGGGGCAGCGGCGGGGGCCGCCGGGGCGGCTGGAGGCATCGGCGGATGCGGGTCCGACGGGTCTGGGGCTGATCGGATTTGGGCGCGACGGTTGAGCATCTGTAGCAACTGGACTCTGGTTTGCGCCAGAAATGCGACACCATCACCATATAGACGCCTGTGCAGGTCAGGATTCAATCCGGTCGGACGTGCTGCGGCCGCGGCAATTCGACGGCGTCGCCATGTTGTGGTTTGACACGCCCGCCGCGGCGGGATTCATTTTAGCCGCTGCGGAATTCGGGAAGGGCAGAATCAAGGGCCGACCGGTGTTCACATCGACATGTACGTGACCGTCACCCGCGACATTGAGGTTTCGGTGACGCCGCGCTTTCTTGCTGAGCGCTCGTCGCCGCAGCAGGGCCATTTCTTCTGGGCCTACACGATCTCGATCACCAATCGGGGCGCGGAGACGGTCCAGCTCAAGGCGCGCCATTGGCGGATCACCGACGCGCTCGGCCGGGTGCAGGAGGTCCGCGGGGCCGGCGTGGTGGGCGAGGAGCCGCGGCTCGGCCCGGGCGAGTCGTTCGAATACACCAGCGGGGTGCCGCTGCCGACCCCGTCCGGCTTCATGGTCGGCAGCTACAGCATGGTGACCGACGCCGGAGAGCGTTTCGACATCGCGATTCCGGCCTTCTCGCTCGACAGCCCGGACGCCCGGCGCACCATCAACTGACGCTGCAACCATTCGATCGCGGCCGCGTTGAAGAGGCGCGCGGGCCACCAAGCCGGCGCCATGGGCAAGCCGCGGGGGCAGCCAATGCGTATCCGTGGGAAGCGGTTGGGCCGGCGCGCCTGGTGCCTCGGGCTTGCGGTGCTGGTGGCGGCTGCCGATTCGGCCACAGCCCAGAGCCTGTTCGAAGCCCTGTTCGGCGCGCTGCAGCCGCGCGCCGAGGCGCCGCGAGCCTATGCGGATCCGGGACGCGACGGGTCCGACCCGTTCGCGCGCAGGCCCGACCCAGGGCGGATGGCGGCGTCAGCCGGCGCCAGCCGGCCAGGGGGCCCGCACGCCTATTGCGTGCGCCTGTGCGACGGCCGGTACTTCCCGCTCCAGCGCCATGGCGACACGACGCCGGCCGAGCTGTGCGGCACGGTCTGCCCGGCCAGCCGTACCAAGGTATTTTTCGGCGGCGACATCGAGGGCGCCCGCGCCCACGACGGCACCCGCTACTCTGCGCTTGATACGGCCTTTGTCTACCGCCAGCGCCTGGTTCCCGATTGCACCTGCAACGGCAAGACCCCCTTCGGCCTGGCGCCGCTCGATCCGGCCAACGATCCGACTCTCAGGCCCGGCGACATCGTCGCCACCAATAGCGGCCTGATGGTGTTCCAGGGATCGCGGCGGCGTGGCGCCGCCGCATTCACGCCGGTCGACCGCTCCCGCCTGGCGCGCGAGCGGCTGGGTCAGGTCATGGTGGCCGGACGGAACCAGTGATGCCGGGCGCACCGCCATCGCGGCAGCGCGCGTCTTGCTCTTCCACGGCGGCCGAGACCGATGTGGCGATCGCGGTGATGCGCGCGATCGTGGCGCCGATTTCCTTGATGGAGGCGACCGAATCGCGGCTGGCCGACTGCATGCCGGAAATGTGGGCGCTGATTTCTTCGCACGCCGCGATCACTCGGCCGCGAGGCGCACCTCGGGCGCGGCGGCCTTCACGTCGGCGTCGACGTGCTGCTCGTACTTGACGAA
>DATFWC010000309.1:0-4778 GCA_035259885.1 Xanthobacteraceae bacterium | reverse complement strand
GCGATGGCGGGCGCGGCGACCGCCGATGCGGTCAGGCCGAGGCCGGCGCTTTTGAGGAATTCACGGCGTTTCATTTGCGTCACCTGTTCTGTCGCCCCCTGGCGGGAGAAAATTGGGATGGCCGCTGACATTCTAGCATTCACGCCCGCGTGCGCGAGCGGATCATGAACGAGTCGAAGCCGAATTCGGCGATCTGCCACCACAGGTACTGATCGGTCCGGAAGGCCACGACGGCATCATAGATCGTCTTGAAATCCGCGTTGGCGGCGGCGGTCTCGGCATAGAGCTCGTTCGCCGCCCGGAACGACGCATCCATCACGGGCTGCGGAAACGCTCGCAGCTGGGCGCCGCCCGCCACCAGGCGCTTGAGCGCCGCCGGATTGGCGGCATCGTATTTCGCCTGCATCATCGTGTTGGCCACGTGCGAGGCCGAATGCACGATCGACTGGTAGGCCTTGGGCAGCTCGCCCCATTTCGCCAGGTTGACGAAGTTATGCAGCATCGGGCCGCCTTCCCACCAGCCGGGGTAATAGTAGTACTGCGCGACCTTATGGAAGCCTAGCTTCTCGTCGTCGTAGGGACCGACCCATTCGGCGGCGTCGATCGTGCCCTTCTCCAGCGCCGGATAGATGTCGCCGCCGGCCAGCTGCTGGGCGACGACGCCGAGCTTGGCCAGCACGCGCCCAGCAAAGCCGCCGATGCGCATCTTGAGACCGTTGAGGTCGGAAACCTCCTTGACCTCCTTGCGGAACCAGCCGCCCATCTGCGCGCCGGTGTTGCCAGCCGGAATGCCGATGACGTTGTACTTCTTGTAGAAGGCGTTCATCAGGTCGACGCCGCCGCCATAGAACATCCAGGCGTCGATCATCCGCTGGTTCAAGCCGAACGGCAGCGCAGTGCCGAACGTGAAGGTCGGGTCCTTGCCGACGTAATAGTACGAGGCGGTGTGACACATCTCGACGGTGCCGCTGGAGGCGGCATCGATGGCCTGCAGGCCGGGAACGATCTCGCCGGCGGCAAAGACCTGGATCTGGAAGCGGTTGTCGGTCGCTTCGGCCACCGCCTTGGCGAAAATCTCGGAGGCGCCGTAGATGGTGTCGAGCGATTTCGGGAAGCTCGATGTCAGCCGCCATTTGATCTCGGGACTGGATTGGGCAATGGCCGGGCTGGCAACCGCCGTCGCGGCCAAGCCGACGCCCGCGGCTCGTAAAAATTCACGCCGTTTCATGCTGTCGTCTCCCTCTGGATACCACCGGCGCGCGACATCCTCCCGGGCGCCCTGTCGGCCGTGACCATGGCCGAGAGCCGCCGCGAAATCCAGTCGATTTGGCAGGAAAAAGCACGGCCGGCGATTGCTTCACCCGGCCTCATGGGGGCGCGAGGGGCGCGGGACGCAACGCGCGGCGCCTCGGGCCGGTTTGCCGCGCGTCATCAGGCCGTCGCGGCGCGGCCAAGCGCCGCGATCAGCCAACCCCCTTCCCGCCCAAACACACGAAGCGCCGGAGTTCACTGCTCGACGTCGATGGTCAATTCCATCTTCGGGTGAATGCCGCAGAACATCAGGAACGAGCCGGCCTGGGGAAACGCGACCTCAACCGTCTCGCCCGGCTCCTGCGCGCCGGAATCGAAGTCGAACGCCGGGTCGAACACGCGGATATTGTGGGTGCGCGTGTCGTTGTTGAGGATCCACAGGCGCTGGCCGCGCTGCAGCGCCACGTGGGTGGGATGAAAGCTCTTCTCCGACTGCGTGACCGTGCGTACGCGCGCCGCCGGCGCCGTCTCGCGCGCCGTCGTGGCGGCGATGGGAGACAATGCGGTCGGCCCGGGCTCGGTCGTCAGGGTGCCGAGAAACGCGATCAGCTCGCGACGCTCGCGCTCGCTGAGCTTGAGACCGCGCGGCAGATCGGCGGACAGCGTCGGCCGCGCCGCGATGCCGGTCTCGTAATGGCGCACGACCTGCTGCAGGTTCTTGAGCGAGCCGTCATGCATGTAGGGCGCGGAGCGGCCGATCTCGCGGAGGCTCGGCGTCTTGAAGGCATGTTCGGCCGCCTCGAGGCGCAGCACAGCGCCGCGCCCGCGGTCCTCGCCGGGAAGCCCGATGTCGTGGAAGGCGTAATCGGTGAACGCCCAGCCGCTGTGACAATTGCTGCATTGGGCCTTGCCGGTGAACAGCCGAAACCCGGCGAGCTCGTCCGCCGTGAGCGCCTTGTCGTCGCCGTCGACCCAGCGATCGAACCGCGTCCGGCCCGACACCAGGGTGCGCTCGAACGTGGCAATCGCCTTCGCGAGATTCTCCGCCGTCACCCGCGGATCATCCGGAAAGGCCGCGCGGAAGGCCGCCGCATAGTCGGCGTCGGCTGCGAGCAAGTTCACCACCGAGGCGACCGGCTGCGCCATCTCGTCGGGCGCCTCGATCGGGCCGGCGGCCTGCTCTTCCAGGCTGCGGGCGCGGCCATCCCAGAACACCGGCCCGGCCCAGGCCAGGTTCCACAGGCTCGGCGTATGCCGCTTGAGCGGCACCCCGGCCACGCCGCGACCCTGGCTGCGCCCGTCGGCAAAACCCTGCCGGCGCACGTGGCAGCTCGCGCAGGCGATCTTGTGGTTGGCCGAGAGTTTTGTGTCGTGGAACAGGCGTTCGCCGAGTGCGCGCTTGGCTGGCGTGAACGGATTGGACGCCGGAAACGGCACGGCGGCCGGCCGGCGGAACGCCGCCTTCGCTGCGGCCAGATCTCCCGTCGTGGCCGGACCGGCGTTCACAGCCAGCGCCGCGCCCGCCATGGCGCCCATCACAAATGCCGCGATGACACAGCGCGGCAGCCGGAACCTCGATCGGGTCACATCAATTTGCCGGCGGCGAGTTCGATGCGCGACACGTCGCCGAGCACGGCGCCGTATTCCTTCACCGGCGTCGGCGGCGGCATCGCGGCCGGCCACGCCTTCTTCAGATCGGCGAACACGCCGCGGATCTGGTTGAGCGCGTCGGCATCTTTGTTCTCCAGTGCGGGAGCGACGGCGTTGATCATGCGCTCGGCCTGCCAGACGAAGCCACGCGCATCCTGGTACTCGACCGGCTTGGCGATGCGCGCCTCTACGATGGCCTGACTATATTCGCCAGTCGCCGACTTCAGCACTTCGAGCGCCGTCTCCACCGTGAAGCTGTCCCACTTCTCCTGTTTCTCGCGCAAACCGCGGTCGGCGGCATCGAGCGCGTCGGTGACGGTCTTCAGCGCCTGCTCGTAGTCGGCACCGCCCTGCTTCGCCTTCACCACCTTGGCCAGTACCGTCAGCTTGGCCTCGAACGGCGGCGTGCGGTACGTCCTGAGGCGTCTGCGCAGCGCACCATAAAGCTCCTCGGCCGGATGCCGGAAATGCGGATAGGCGGCGTTCCACTGCCCTTCCTTCACGAGCTCGTCCCCGACGAGAAGATGGCCGCGGATCTGCGCAATCTTCAGCGCGAAATCGAGATCGGGCGGCAGCGTCGTCGAGTCGCTGCCCTGCCCGCCCTCGGCGCCCTCACCGCCTTGGTTCGCGTCCTTGGGCTTGCCCGCCTTAGTGGCTGCACGTTCGGCTTCGCCGCTGTGCCCATGCTGCGCCAGCACGATGCCCGCGGCATCGCGCCGCGCCGCGGCGGTGGCACCCGCATCCGTTAGCGCGTTGCTCTCCAGCAGCGCCGCGGCATCGGCGCGGCCGGTCTGCGGGATGGGGCCGCTGTCCGCAGCCGAGCTGCCGGCCATCACGAAGACGCCGACGCCGAGCCAGATCTTTGTTTTCGTCCGCATGACTTTTTCCCCGGATCAAACGCGCGCCGCCGCGGGTCCGGTGTGGCAACACAGCGTGGGAAAGTCCAGCCCAAACAGGATTTCTTGAATTATTCCAATGAAGGACAGCAGGTCTTGGCGCGTGATTGCCGGTCGCCGCGCTTGGCCTTAAGGACAGTCCCACCACAGCGCTGGATCGCTGCATGCAGATCGTGATTGGAAACGTGCTCTCAGCGGAAGAGCTCGACTCGCTGCGCACCGCGCTGGCGCGGGCACAGTTCGCGGACGGCCGCGAGACCGCGGGGTTTTCCGCGCGCCTGGTGAAGAACAACCTTCAGGCCGCCGACCGCCGGCTCGAGACGCTGCGCGCGCTGGTTGCCGAAAGAATCCTGGGCAACGAGCTGTTCCGTCTCGCGGTGCGGCCCAAGGCGCTCACGCCGCTGATGTTCTCGCGCTACGACCCGGGCATGCACTACGGCAGCCATGTCGACGACGCGCTCATGGACGGCATGCGCACCGACGTGTCGTTCACGCTGTTCCTGAGCGAGCCCGAGAGCTATGACGGGGGCGAGCTGGTGATCGAGTCGGCGGCGGGCGAAGACGCCGTCAAGCTTGCGGCGGGCGCGCTCGTCGCCTACCCGTCGACCAGCCTGCACCACGTTGCGGCGGTGACGCGCGGCGCGCGTTACGCGGCGGTCGGCTGGGCGCGCAGCCTCATCCGCGATGCGGCGCGGCGTGAGCTCCTGTTCGATCTCGATACCGCGCGGCGGCAGCTGTTCGCGCGCGACGGCAAGACGGCGGAGTTCGACCTGATCTCCAAATCCACCGCCAATCTGCTGCGCATGTGGATGGAGGACTGAGGGCTATTGATGGCTACCCGTCTCGTGATCGAACTCGACGAACAATTGATGGCCCGCCTCGAAGCCGCCGCGGCGCGAGAGCAAAGGGCCGTCGAAGGATTCGCGGCCGACGCGCTCACGCGCGCCATCGCTGATGTCGAACGGGCAGAAGATGAAGCAG
>DATFWC010000308.1:0-2021 GCA_035259885.1 Xanthobacteraceae bacterium | reverse complement strand
TGGGTCCTGTTCGACTGGGCGACGCAACCGTTCTTCACGCTTGTCACCACATTCGTCTACGCGCCCTACTTCGCGGCGTCGGTCGTGTCCGATCCGGTGGAAGGCCAGGCCCTGTGGGGCTACGCCAAGGGCGCGGCCGGGCTCGCCATCGCGCTGCTGTCGCCGGTGCTGGGCGCCATCGCGGATGCGGCCGGCCGGCGCAAGCCGTGGATCGCCGCGTTCGGCGCTCTCCTGTTCGTCGGCTCCGCTGCGCTGTGGTGGGGCGAGCCCGGCGAGGGCGCCGTGCTGGTTCTCGTCGCCTTCGCGGTCGCCAGTATCGGGGCGGAATTCGCCACCGTCTTCAACAACGCCATGATGCCGTACCTGGTGCCGCCGCAACGGCTCGGCCGCCTCTCCGGCACCGGCTGGGCGACCGGCTACGTGGGCGGATTGGTCAGTCTGTTGCTCGTGCTCGGCTTTCTCGCCGCCAGTGCGCAGACCGGCAAGACGCTCCTCGGTCTCACGCCGCTGTTCGGCCTCGATCCGACCCTGCGCGAAGGCGACCGGATCACTGGCCCGTTGTCGGCGCTCTGGTTCGCCGTGTTCGTGTTGCCGATGTTCCTGTTCACGCCCGACCATCCGGGTCGGCTGCCCTGGCGCCCCGCGATCGGCAGCGGCGTGCGCATGCTCGGCGATACGCTGTGCCGCCTGCCGCACCACCGCGATGCCGCACTCTTCCTCGTCGCCTACATGATCGCCGCCGACGGACTGGTGGCGCTGTTTGCGTTCGGCGGCATCTATGCGGCCGGCGCCTTCGGCTGGGGCACGATCGAGATCGGCGTGTTCGGCATCGTGCTGACAATCACGGGCACGATCGGCGCCTACGTGGGCGGGCTGCTCGACGATCGGCTCGGACCGAAGCCGGTGGTCCTTGGCAGCCTCGTCATATTGATCGGCGCCACGAGCGCGATTCTGTTGATTGAGCCGGATTACGTTCCGGTCATCGGGACGGTCGCGCCGCCCTCCGGCGGCGGGCTCTATGCCGCCGCCGCCGAACGCGCGTTCCTGGCGCTCGGCATGATCATCGGCCTGGCGTCGGGACCGCTGCAGGCCGCGGCGCGCACGCTGCTGGTGCGGCTGGCGCCGACCGATCGCGTGACCCAGTTCTTCGGCCTGTTCGCGCTGTCGGGAAAAGTCACGTCGTTCCTCGGCCCGTTCCTGGTCGGCGTGGTCACGGCCGCGACGCAGAGCCAGAAGGCCGGCATGGCGGTGCTGGTGGGATTTTTCGTGGTCGGCGCCGCACTGCTGTGGCGGGTTCGCGCGCCGTAGCGCCGTGGGGTGGGTTGAGGCGCTGGGCACGGCCAGCGAGCGGGGCCGATGCATATCGCGCCGAAACCCACCGGCAGCGAACTTGAATGGTGGGTTTCGGCGCGCAACGCCGCCACGATAGCCCACCGCCTGCGTGGTGCGCCTCAACCCACCCTACGATTTCGCGACGAAATCTAATGCCGGAAATGCCGCGTGCCGGTGAACACCATGGCGACGTCGTGATCGTCGGCCGCCTTGATCACCTCGTCGTCGCGCACTGAGCCGCCCGGCTGAATCACAGCGGTCGCGCCGGCCTCGATCGCCACCAAAAGGCCGTCGGGGAACGGAAAGAACGCGTCGGACGCCACCACCGAGCCTCGCGTCAGCGGCTGCGGCAAGGCCGCCGTGCTGGCGGCATCCTCGGCCTTGCGCGCCGCGATGCGCGCGGCGTCGACGCGGCTCATCTGGCCGGCCCCGATGCCGACGGTGGCGCGATCCTTGGCATAGACGATGGTGTTTGACTTCACGTGCTTGGCGACGCGAAAGGCGAACCGCAGATCCTCGAGTTCCGCCTCGGTGGGCGCGCGCCGGGTGACGACCCGGGTCTGCATCTCGTCGACCACCGCATTGTCTCGCGACTGCACCAGCATGCCGCCCGCCACCGATTTCATCGTCAGACCCGCGGCGCGCGGGTCGGGCAGCCCACCCGCCACCAGGAGGCGCAGATTTTTCTT
>DATFWC010000307.1:0-5339 GCA_035259885.1 Xanthobacteraceae bacterium | reverse complement strand
GAGCAGCGCTCGCGCCAGATCGGCGCCGGCGGTGGGCGAGCCAACCTGATCCGCCACCACGCGCACGCTGTTCTGCTTCTCGGCCAGCCGCAACATGGTGGTGAGAAAGTTGTTGCCATGCGGGCCATAGACCCATGCGGTGCGGAACACGAAAGCCCGCGGGTGCACCAGCACCTCCTCCTCGCCGGCGAGCTTGGAGCGGCCATACGCATTGACGGGCGCAGGCTCGTCCTCTTCCCGGTAAGGCGTGCGCCTGTTGCCGTCGAACACGAAGTCGGTGGAGATGTGCAGAAACGGAATGTCGGCGCCGCTCGCGGCCGACGCGAGGCGCCCGGCACCGTCCCGGTTGAGCGCAAATGCCCGTGCAGGATCGCGCTCGGCTTCGTCGACCATGCCGACCGCCGCCGCATTGATGACGGCACATGGCCGCACATGCATCATAACGCGCGCGATCGTTTCCGGGTGTTCGATGTCGACCTCCGGGCGGCCGGCTGCGTGCGCCGCCACCCCAAGGCGCGCGGCCTCGGCCATGAGGTCCTGCGCCACGCGGCCGCTCTTGCCAACGATGAGGATGGACCCCCGGCTCATGAGCGCGGCGGGCCGGGATCGTCGGGCGGCAGGCCATAAGCTTGAGCCTGCTCGTAGCGCTTGGCGTAGCGGTAGAACGTCCCCTCGAAATTCGACAGCGCGATGACGAAGCCGGCCCAGCCATCGACGAAGCCTCGCTTGACCACGAACAGCCGGACGAAGGCCCACGCACCGTGGCCGAGCGCGCTCCACATCGACGGCTGATTGTTGGACGGCGTGCGGGCGCCAAGCGAGGAAATGACATTGGTCTTGTGCAGCACCTCGTCGAGATCGTGGAACGGGACGTGCAGGAACACGTTGTCGAGCCGCCCGACCGAGCCGCCGTTCAACATCTCGTAGCTCTCGTGCGTCAGCGACGGCACGTAGCGCATGCGATCCCGGCGGAAGAGCTGCGGCGTGCGGGAGTCGCGATACCAGCCCGACCCGCGGATCAGCCGCCCCATGAAGTAGTTGTGGCGCGGCACCAGATAGGCGTCGTGCGTCGCCGCGCCGGCCAGCAGGGCGCGGATCTCGTCGCGTGCCGCCGGCGGACAGCGCTCGTCGGAATCGAGGCTGAGGATCCAGTCGTGCCGGCATTCGGCAACGGCGCGCTGGCGGATCTCGCCAAAGCCCTTGAACGGCGCGGTGCGCACGACGTGCGCGCCGAGCTGCTCCGCGATCTCGACGGTGCGGTCGGTGCTGCCGGTGTCGACGACGACGACCTCGTCCGCCCACTGCACACTGCCTACCGACCAGGCGATGGTGTGCTCGTCATTGAACGAGATGACGCAGGCCGAAATCTTGTCCATCGCGGCGGCACCCTAGGCGGGCGCCTCCGGCGAGGCAAGGGTGTTGCCCCGGGGTCATTGCCGGCCCCGAGCCGGCAATCCATCGCTTTGAGCCAATGGCATTTTATGGACGCGCGGACGCCCACCTGTCCGCGGGCGGCGCCTCGCGATCAGGCCGCCAGCATCTTCTGGACCTCGTTGACGAGGTCGCGCAGGTGGAACGGCTTGGACAGGACCTTGGCGTCCTTGGGGGTGTGCGAATCGGGATTGAGGGCCACGGCCGCAAACCCGGTGATGAACATGATCTTGATGTCGGGATCGAGCTCGGCGGCGCGGCGGGCGAGCTCGATACCGTCCATTTCGGGCATCACGATATCGGTCAGCAAGAGCTCGAACGGCTCTTCCCGCAGGCGCCGGTAGGCGGACAGCCCGTTATCGTAGGAAATGACGTCATAGCCAGCATTCTGCAGCGCCTTGACGAGGAACCGGCGCATATCGTTGTCATCTTCGGCGAGCAGGATCTTCGGCATCGCTAACGCCCGTGGACAGCAAATCGGACAATTATTCCCATAAGCACGATCGGCGGTAAACATGGGGTGAACCGGCGGCCCGATCTTGGCAGCCGGCCTCCGGCCATGGACAATACGGGGGGAAGACCCGCAGCGCGATTTGGGCGTTCGGCGGCAGGCATGAGAAAGGTGGGCGCTTGGCCATGAAGGAATCCAGCGAGGTCGAACTCGAGCCTCCTTTCGAGATCCTCGAACCGGCCGAATGGACCGCCCCGGTCGTGTTCAATTCGCCACACAGCGGCCGAATCTATCCCCGCAGCTTCCTGTCCGCCGCCCGCCTCGACCTGGCGATGCTGCGCCGCTCCGAGGACAGCTTTGTCGACGAGCTGATTCTCGGGGTGGTGGGAGGCGGCATGCCTGTCATGCGGGCGCACTTCCCGCGCTGCTATGTGGACGTCAACCGCGAGCCCTACGAGCTCGACCCGCGGATGTTCGACGGCCGCCTACCCTCGTTCGCCAACACCCGCTCCATGCGGGTGGCGGGCGGGCTCGGCACGGTCGCCCGGGTGGTCGGCGACGCCCAGGAAATCTATGACCGGCGCCTGCCGGTGGACGACGCGCTGCGGCGCATCGAGACGTTGTACAAGCCCTATCACCGTGCCTTGCGGCGCCTGGTCACTCGCGTTCACCGCGATTTCGGCGCCGCGATCCTGGTCGATTGCCATTCCATGCCGTCGACCGCCGGGGCCAAGGACGAGCGGCCGCGCGCCGATATCGTGATCGGCGACCGCTACGGCACCAGCTGCGTCACCCTGGTGACCGATACGGTGGAGGCCACGCTGCGCGGCATGGGCTACAGCGTCAGCCGCAACAAGCCCTATGCCGGCGGGTTCATCACCGAGCATTACGGCAACCCGGCCGCGGGCTTCCATTCGATCCAGCTCGAGGTCAATCGCGCCCTCTACATGGACGAGCGCCGCTACGAGCGGACCCCTTCCTTCGCCCGCCTGGCGGCCAATCTGGTCCGCCTCGGCGAGGAGCTCGCGGTGCTGCCGGTAGAGGAGCTGCGGCCTTACCGGGCGGCGGCGGAATAGCGGCGCGGGGTGCGCGCACGAGACCCGGCGCTTTTGCATTGCAGCAATTCGGCCACGACATGGCTCGCCTAACGTAACGGCAGCCGCCGCGGAACCGCGCCGCCACCGATGGGCTCGCGCCGCGCCCGCTTGCGGGGCGACATGGCGCGCAGACAAAAAAAGAGCCGCTGGCACGAATGTGCCGGCGGCCCAAGTCTAGGGAGGAAACGCCCAAGGAGGGCGGCGGGAATGCGAGGACTCGCATTGCCGCGCTGCACCAATATGCTCCCGCGCCGCACAAAAAGCAAGGGGTACTGACCTAATTATTTACCATTCCACAGGCGGGGCCTTTCGGCCCCAGCGAATGGGAAAGCAGGGCAACAGCATTCTATTCGCCACTCACCACTCGCTATTCGCCCGTCTTCAGCATCGGGTCACGCGCGCCGAGATAGATCAGAGCCGACATCAGCACCAAGCCGGCCTGCAGGGCGAACACCACGCGATAGGCGGCGAGCGGATAGACTCCGTCGACGTCGGGAAACAGATCGATGAGCACGCCGCTGACGGTCTGGGCCAGGAACACGCCGCCCATGGTGCCCATGTTCAGCACTGTGATGCCGCGTCCGACCAGGTGCGCGGGAAACAGCGACCGCCCATGCGCGATCATCACGGGCGTGTAGGCGCAGAGGAAACCGAAGGCGGCAAACCACGTGAACAGCAGCAGCGGCGGCAGCGTGCCTGCGAGCGCAATCACGGCGAGCGCCGCGGCCGTCAGGCTGGCGCCCAGCAGCACCGGGACCTTGTGGCTCCCGAACATGCGGTCCGTGGGTCCCCACACCAGTGATCCGAGAATCTGCGCCACGGCGGCGACGAACAGGAAATCGCCGCGCACCTCCAACCCGTAGCCATAGACGTGGGTGAGATAGGGAGCACCCCACAGGCCGACGATCAGCGCAAAGCTGGAATAGCCGGTGAGATGCACCAGGAACAGATGACCGACCGACGGCGTGCGCAGGACGGCGGCGACGCCGGCCACGCTCTCGTGCCAACTCTCCGGCCGCGGCGGGGCGGCGCCCTCGCCCGGCCCGTCATCGACGACCGCGGCGACCAGGAAGGCAATCAGCGAGGTGACGACGCCGACGCCAAGGAAGGTGGCGCGCCAGCCGAACGTGGCGGCCGAGTACGCAAGCGGCGCAGTCGCAAGCAGAGTGCCGAAGCTGCCCAGCCCGAGCTGCAGGCCGGTCAAGGTGGCGAACCGGTGCGGCGAGAAACGCCGCGCGTAGATCGCCAGCGGCGCCATGAACGAGCTGCACGAGCCCAGGCCGAGCAGGATGCGGGCAACGATCAGCCCGGCCGGTGACGTGGCCGAGGCGAACAGCCCGGTGCCCAGGATGGTGATGGTGGCGCACACCAGCAGGCACGTCTTCGGGCCGAACCGGTCGATCGCCATCCCGAGCGGCAGCTGCACCGCCGCAAAGGCGAAGAAGAAGACGCTCGACAACAGGCCGATCTCCGCCGCCGACAGCCCGATCTCCTTCGCCAGATCGGGCGCGATCACGCCGATCGAGTTGCGCAGGAACTGGCTGACCAGATAGATCGCGATCAGCGCGCCGACGAGAGAAACGACGGCGCCCGACGCGGGCGGTGATGCGCTCCGGCTCGTGACCATGGCGTCCCGGCTCGTCTCGACCGTTGATTGTCGCCGCAAGGCTGGACCACGGCAAGTATCGGACGTTGCCGACGGCCGAGCGGTTGGATAGGCATCTGCAGCCCGCACGCGGAACACGCCTGGACAGAGCGCAGATGACGGCTGTGGATTTCGCCGCCTTCGTGGACCGGCTTGCCGATGTCTCCGGCGAGGCCATCCTGCCGTTCTTTCGCACCTCGCTGGCGATCGACGACAAGAGCGGCGGCGCGCGGTTCGATCCGGTGACCGCCGCCGATCGGGCGGCCGAGCAGGCGATGCGCGAACTCATTCACCGCACCTTTCCGGACCACGGCATCATCGGCGAGGAATTCGGCGCCGAGCGGACGGACGCCGAGTACGTCTGGGTGCTGGATCCGATCGACGGCACAAAGTCGTTCATCGCCGGCATGCCGGCGTGGGGCACGCTGATCGCGCTGACGCGGTTCGGCGAACCGGTCTACGGCATGATGCATCAGCCGTTCACGCGCGAGCGCTTCACCGGCGACGGCGCCGCGGCGCGCTATCGCGGGCCGGCCGGCAGCCGCGGCCTGCGCGTGCGCCCGTGCGCAGATCTGGCCGAAGCGCTGCTGTTCACCACCAGCCCGCTGCTCATGAACGACGCCGACCGCGGCCGGTTCGCGCGCGTGGAAGCGGCCGTGCGGCTCTCGCGCTACGGCGGCGATTGCTACGCCTACTGCATGCTCGCGGCCGGCCA
>DATFWC010000306.1:0-4288 GCA_035259885.1 Xanthobacteraceae bacterium | reverse complement strand
GTGTGGCCGGTTGTTGCTCGAAATTGAGCGTGCTGATTGAGCACTTCGCCGCCGCCACGGCAGCCCTTTCGGCCGGGCGGCAGGAGGCCGGCTTATGGCAGAGCCGGCGCGGCTTGGCAATGTCCACGCTTGTGCGGGCAGCCTAAGGGGCAACCCCGAGGGTTGCCCCTTAAGATCAATGGCCTTCGCCGCCGTAGCGGTCCCGGCGCTTATCGTGGCGCCAGCACCATGATCATCTGCCGGCCTTCGAACTTCGGCTCCTGCTCGACCTTGGCCATGTTGGACGTGTCGCTCTTCACGCGCTCGAGCAGCTGGGTTCCCAGCTCCTGGTGCGCCATTTCGCGGCCACGGAAGCGCAAGGTCACCTTGACCTTGTCGCCCTCCTCGAAGAAGCGCTTCATCGAGCGCATCTTCACGTCGTAGTCGTGATCGTCGATCATCGGCCGGATCTTGATTTCCTTGATCTCGACGATCTTCTGCTTCTTGCGCGCTTCGGCGGCTTTCTTCTGTGCCTGGTACTTGTATTTGCCGAAGTCGAGAATTTTTGCGACAGGCGGAGCCGAATTGGGGGCAATCTCGACAAGGTCGAGCCCCGCCTCGCGGGCCATGGCAATGGCGCTCTGGATATCCACGACGCCATGGTTGGCGCCGGCCTGATCGATCAGCTGAACCTCGCGGACGCGGATCTCCTCGTTGATGCGCGGGCCACCCTTCTGCACGGGCTGCTGCGCGGGCTTCATCGGACGACGAATGGCGAATATCTCCTCTGCTGTTACACCGATCCTTGTTTCAGGGGGGCGGAAAATATGATGGCCACCGCCGGCGGTGGCGCGCCAGAGTCCGTCGCCCTTGACCAACTCGGAACCAGTGAAGATCGGTACAAACCCGTCCCAAGTCAACGCCGGAGCTGGATCAAAAAAGCGCAGTTGCGGCGACGCCACATGGCCCCTGGCGGCCGAAATCCGCCCGGATCGGCGGCAAAAGGCCGGGTGGGGCCAGGCCGTCCGGCCGGCCCGGCACGATTTTACCAACGGGGTAAACCGATTGTGTGTTCAGCGCTCGCCCTGGAGCAGGTCGGTATAGAGGCGGAGCATGGCGCCGGCGACCCGGGCCGGCGAAAACCGGGTGTCGGCAGACTGGCGCGCGCGTGCCGCCAAGGCGTGCCAGACCGAATCATCCAGGGCCAGCGCGCCCGCGATGGCCCGCGCGAGTGCGACCGGATCGCCGGGCGGCACCACCCAGCCGGTGCGGTCGTCGTCATCGGCGCGGGGCGGCGCCAGCACGATCTCCGGCAGGTTGCCGACCATCGAGGCGATCACCGGCTTGGCCATGGCATGGGCTTCGGCGGCGGCCTGGTTGAACGTGGTCGGCTCCACCGCCGGCACGATCACGAGGTCCGCCATGGCATGGGCGGCCGGCATGTCGAGGCAATGCCCGACGCGCCGGACCAGGGCGCCGATTCCCTGGCTGTCCGTTCGTTCCGCCACCTCGCGGGCATATTCGCCGTCACCCACGCTGTCGCTGGCCATGACGAAGGCCACCTGGCGCAGGCCACCATTGACCAGGATGCGGATGGCGTCGATGACGGTCATCTGGCCGTGCGCGGGGCTCAACGGGCCGGGCACCAGGATCACCCGCCAGCCGGGCCGGATGTTCCAGCCATGGCGCAGGACCGCGATTCGCTCCTGGCTCACGGCGGCGGGATCGAAGCGTGCCGTATCCACGCTGCGCGGAATCGTGGCGATGCGTTCGCGGGGAACGCGATGGCGGCCGATGATGAGCTCGGCGGCATAATCTGACTCGGCGACGACGCGATGGGCGCGGCCCAGCGCCCCCTGGTACAGCGAGGCCAGGTCGACGCGCGCCATGGGCGCGCCGGCATAGCTGGTGACCAGCCAGGCGGCGTTGTTGCGCACGGCGACCTGCGCGCTCCACGCGGTCGGCCCGTCATAGGCATGCACGATGTCGATGCGCTCGCCGGCGATCAGCTCGGTCAGCGCCCGGGCGTTGCGCCTTAGCTTGAGCGGATTGAGCGTGTCGCTGATGAATCGCACCCATTCGCCGCCGAGCGCCTGCAGTTGGCCGACCAGCATGCCGGGGCCGCCCGCCACCATGGCGCGCGCGCCCGAGCGCAGCAGGGCCGAGGCGATGTTGACGGCGGCGCGGGCGGCCGGCGCGTCGATCAGCGCCGGCACGATCTGCAGCACCGTGGCGCCGGGCAGCCGCCGCGCCAGGAGGCGGGCGGGAGCTTCGTCGACGCTCATCCTCGGCACCGTGGCCACTGCAGCCCCATGTCCGGATATCCCCTGCCGTTGCGTCTGGACCACGCCTGCAAATACGCACGGGTCGTCTGTACGTTTCGCTTCCGCCGCCGAGCGCGACCGCTGCGGGCTTTGACGTTCGTCGGGGACTCCTTACTACCACCGGATCACGGGCCGTCGATGAGCAATTCTGAACCTACCCACTTGGACGTTGGAACCGGGCCGGCGGCACGGGGTGTCACGGTGCGCAGGCAGGACGGGGCGACGCCCGGCCTGTTCTGGCTGGGCGGATTCAATTCCGACATGAAGGGCACCAAGGCGGAGGCCCTGGCGCGCTGGGCGGCCGAGCGCGGTCGCGCCTGCGTGCGCTTCGACTATTCCGGCCACGGCGAATCGGACGGCGCCATGGCGGACGGCACCATCGGCCGCTGGCTGGAGGAAAGCATTGCCGTATTCGAGGCTTTCTGCCGCGGCCCGCAGATCGTGATCGGGTCTTCCATGGGGGGCTGGATCGCGCTGCTCATGCTGCTCGAGCTCAAGCGTCGCGCCGACGCCGGCGGCGCCGGGCCGACGGTCGCCGGCCTCATCCTGATTGCGCCGGCCGTTGATTTCACCGAGCGGCTCATGTGGGAGAAATTCCCCCCGAAGGTGAAGCGCGAGATTCTCGAGAAAGGCGTGTGGGAGCGGCCCTCCGCCTACTCGGAGCGGCCCTACCTCATCACCCGCACCCTGATCGAGGAAGGGCGCCAGCATCTGCTCCTCGGCGGCATGATCGAGCCCGGCTGTCCGGTGCGCATCCTGCAGGGCGTCGCCGATCCCGACGTGCCATGGAGCCACGCGGTCGAACTCACCTCGCGCATCGCCCGCGACGACGTAGTGCTCACGCTGGTCAAGGACGGCGATCACCGCCTCTCGCGTCCCGACGATATCGAGCGTCTGATCGCGGCGGTGGCGGAATTCTGAACCGATCGCCCAGCTGATTCGGGCGGCTTTTGTCGAGGAACCGACCGCATTGTGCGCCGGTGGTGAAGTCACGGCGGGGCCGCGTGCGCCAAAGGGATGAAGAGCCCGAGCCGTGGGCTACTGCATCATTTGCCCGATCTTCTCGGCCACGGCCGGCGGCAGCCGCAGCGTCTCGCGCACGATGTCGTCGATCTCTTCGCCGGTGGCGCCATCGATCATCAGGTTGCGCTTCTCGCACGCCTCGCGGAACGCCGGATCGTTGAGCATGGCCTGAAACGCGCTGCGCAGCGCCGCCAGCCGCTCGGGCGGCATGCCCGGTGTGGTGAGAATGGAGCGCCCGATCTCGCCGGTGCTGGCCGCCGCGTGCAGCACCTCGCGGCCGTCGTCGGACTGCGCGAGCTCCGGCAGCGTCGGCACATCCGGCAGCAGGCGATGCCGCTTCACCGCGGCCTGGTAGAGGATCGTGGCTTCACCCTTGTGCACCCAGCCGGGCTGGCTCACCAGGATGCCGGGCAGGCCGTAGGCGCCGACGATGTCGACCTCGCCCCGTTCCATCGCCAGCAGGATGTCGATGGTGCCGCTGTAGCCGCGGATCAGCTTGAACTTCGCCCCGGCGTAGGCGTTGAGCGCGGTCGGGAACAGAACCGTCGTGGAGCCGCCGCCGGACGCGCCGACATTGTATTGTTTCGCGCGCACGTCGGCGAACGACTTGATGCCGGTCTTGGCCAGGGCCGCGCCGGTATCGATGTTGGTCACCACGCGGCCGATATAGGGCATCTTTGCCACGTCGACCTTGGCATTGGTGTTGGTCAGGCTGTCGAGCGCCAACGTCTGCGCCAGGCTGCCGAACACCGTGCCGTCCTTGGGGGCGACCTCGTAGATGTATTTTGCCGCCACAAAACTTCCCGCCCCCGGCATGTTCTGCGCGATGATCGTTGGATGGCCCGGCAGATGTCGCGGCAGGAACTCGGCGACGAGCCGGCCGTAGATGTCGTAGCCGCCACCCGGCCCGTAGCCGATCAGCATGCGCAGGGTCTTGCCGCGATAGAAATCCTCCACCGGCT
>DATFWC010000305.1:0-3190 GCA_035259885.1 Xanthobacteraceae bacterium | reverse complement strand
CCGGTCTATCGCGTCGCCGCCTTCCGCGATGGCTGCCTCGCCGGCTGCCTGTTCGTCGGGCCGGCCCACTCGGCGCCGCCGTGGGATGCCGTGAAGGCGAGTCTCGGCGCCGACACGCTGGCGCACAACGCGCGGCGCCTGCTGCTGTCGGGCCGCTCGGCGGACGGCCTTCCCGACGCCGGGCCGCTCGTGTGCACCTGCTTCGGCGTCGGCCTTGCCACCATCCGGACGGCGCTCGCCAGGCGCGAAGCCGCCAATGTTGACGACATCGGCCGCGCGCTCAAGGCGGGCACCAATTGCGGCTCCTGCCTGCCCGAGCTCAAGCGCATCGTCTCGGAACACGCCGCACTGTAGGGTGAGTTGAGGCGCATCACGAGGCGTCACGGTTTGGTCGCAGCGTCGCGCGCCGAAACCCACCGTGCTGAATCGCCGCTGGTGGGTTTCGGCGCGGTAGGCCGCGTGCCGATCCCACACTGAGTGCTGCGCCTCAACCCACCCTACGACCCTTCCCAATACTCTCGCCGCGTGCTTACTTCCCTCGCGCTCAACGACAATCCTCATTGCAATGCCCAATCTCCTCATCCTGCTCAGCCTGCCCGAGCCCATCCGCAACCGCTACCGCGATCATCTGCGGCAAAAATTTCCCGACCTGACCATCGACGTCGTCGACCACCGTTCCAAGGTCGGCCCGCACATTGCGGCGGCCGATGCCCTGCTGACGTTCACGCCGATGCTCTCGGACGAGGTGGTGCGTGCCGCCGTCAACCTGAAATGGATTCAGACCCTGGGCAGCGGCGTCGACAACCTCATCGACCTGCCGTCGCTGCGGCCCGACGTCATCGTCACCAACGTGCACGGCATCCACGGCGCGCCGGTGTCGGAAGCCGCGCTCGCCGCCATGTTCGCGCTCAGCCGCGACCTGCCGCGCTTCGTGCGCAACCAGGACAAGCACCATTGGGGGCGCTGGCCAGCGCGCCTGCTCGACGGCAAGACCGTGGCCATCTTCGGCATCGGCGTGATCGCGGCGGCGCTGGCGCCCAAGTGCAAGAGTTTGGGCATGCGCGTCATCGGCATCAGCTCGGGTCCGCGCGCGGTGCCAGGATTCGATCGCATGGTCGGCCGCGACGATCTCGCCACCGCGGTGGCCGACTGCGACTACTTCGTGCTGCTCACGCCGTTGACGCCACAGACGCGCGGCATCATCGGCGCCAAGGTGCTGTCGGCGATGAAACCGACCGCCTATCTGGTCAATCTGGCGCGCGGCGGCGTGGTCGACGAGGCCGCTCTGCTCGACGTGCTCCAGCGCGGCGGCATCGCCGGCGCCGCGCTCGACGTGTTCGTGGAGGAGCCGCTGCCGCCTGACCATCCGTTCTGGTCGCTGGAGAACGTCATCATCACCACCCACCAGGGCGGCTTCTGCGACGTCTATCCCGACCTCGCACTGCCAACGGTTGAGACCAACATGCGCTGCTTCCTCGCAGGGAACAGCCAGGGCATGATCAATGTGGTAAGGCACTGACCCACCAACCTCGGCTGTCATCCCGGCCGAGCGCCGTCAGGCGCGAGAGCCGGGACCCACGTACCCCTGCAAGAGTTGTGATGCGCCGAGCCCGCTTCGTTCGGGATACTTGGGTCCCGGGTCTCGCGCTTCGCGCTCGCCCGGGATGACAGCGGAGTGATCGTTGCGCTTTACTGAGGTCCTGCTCGTCCGTGAAGTGTGCCCAAAGGAGCCAAGAATGCAGCTGTCGGAACGCCTGGTGAGCCCCATATCGACCGCCGAGCTCGAGCGCCGGTGGGCGGCCGTACGCGCCGCCATGGCGGCCCAGAAGATCGACGTCCTGCTGATGCAGAACAACAACGACCACATGGGCGGCTACGTCAAATACTTCACCGACCTGTCGGCCACCAATGGCTATCCGATGACGGTGGTGTTCCCGCAGGACGACGACATGACCATCGTCAACCAGGGCGCCTTCGGCATGGTCAAGGAGCTCACCCACGCGGGCGACGGCATCCGCCGCGGCGTGAAGCGGTGGATGACGACGCCGAGCTACGCGTCGGCGCACTATACGGCGAGCTACGATCCCGAGCTGGCCGCGCAGGCGTTGAGCCCCTATGCAGGCGGCACCATCGGCCTGCTTGGCACCTACCAGATGTCGGTGGCGCTGGTCGACTACCTGCGCAACGGCCGCTTCTCCAACTCGAAATTCGTCGACGCCAGCGACCTCGTCGACCGCATCAAGGTGATCAAGAGTCCGGAGGAGCAGGACCTCGTCGTCAAGGCGGCGCGCATGCAGGACGGCGCCATGCGGGCGGCGTTCGGCGCGCTCGAGCCGGGCATGCGCGACATCGACGTGGCGGCGATCGCCCGCTGCTACAGCCAGCGCCATGGCAGCGAGAACGGCATCTACCTGTGCTCGTCGGCGCCGCTCGGCACGCCCACTCATGTTGCGCAGCATCATTTCCAGAACCGCGTGATCCGCGAAGGCGACTACGTGATGCTGCTGGTGGAGGACAGCGGGCCGGGCGGCATGTACACCGAACTCGGCCGCACCGCCGTGGTGGGGAAAGTGCCGCGGCAGATGCAGGACGAGTTCGCCTTCACGCTGGAGGCACGCCGCTTCACACTCGGCCTGCTCAAGCCCGGCACCCCGTGCAAGACGATCTGGGACGAGTACAACGCCTTCATGCAGCGCAACGGCCGGCCGCCGGAGGCGCGGCTCTATTGCCACGGCCAGGGCTACGACCTGGTCGAGCGTCCGCTGGTGCGCCACGACGAGCCGATGGCCATCGAGAAGGACATGAACATCGTCGTGCACCCGACCTACACCCACAGGAACATCAGCTCATGGGTGTGCGACAACTACATGATCGAGGCGGGCGGCCCCGGCGAGCGCCTGCACCACTTCCCGGAAGAGATCGTGGAGCTGGGGTAACGCGGAGCTGGACGCAATCAGCCTGCGGCCGCGCGTTTGACTTCGTAGGGTGGGCAAAGGCGCGTCACTCGGCGCTTCAACGCGTGATGACGTTGGAAACGCGCCGTGCCCACGCGTGCGGCATGGCAATGGCTCGACCTCGCGAAGGTTGCGCATGACCGCGTGGGCACGGCGCGATCGCAGCGCATGATATGTTGCGGGCCCAGCGTCTGCGCGTCTTTGTCCACCCTACGGCGCAAGCGCGCTGCGAGCCA
>DATFWC010000304.1:0-9646 GCA_035259885.1 Xanthobacteraceae bacterium | reverse complement strand
ATTGTTGCGCACGCGCCGCGCGCATTCTCGTTCGGCGCCTTCAACCGCGATTTTGTGGCGCGCCACGAGGGGTTCGCCATGTTGGCGGTGGAGAGCCGCGACGCGAGCGCCGACCACGCGGCGTTTCGCGCTGCGGGCATCGGCGACTTCGAGATTTTCACCTTCGAACGCGAAGGACGCCGCGCCGACGGTTCGTCCGTCAGGCTCGGTTTTTCCCTGGTGTTCGCCGTCGATCCCAGGAGCCCCGACACCGGGTTCTTCGCCTGCCACGAGCAACACGCGAAGGACGCGTTCTGGAACCCGGCGTTCCAGCAGCATGCCAACTCGGCGGCTTCCGTCGCCGCCGCGATCCTGGTGGCCGAGAACCCGACCGATCACCACATCTTTCTCTCGGCCTTCGCGGGCGAGCGCGACATCCAGGCGACCTCGACCGGCATTACGGTGCCGACGCCGCGCGGCGCAATCCAGGTGATGGATCCCGCCGCCTTCCGCATTCAGTTCGGCGTCGAACCGCCGGACGTCGCGTCCGGCGGCCGCATGGCCGCCTTGCGCCTGACGGTGCGCGACTTCGGCGCTGCCGTCGCGGCACTGCAGGCCGGCGGCATCGCGGCGCAGATGCGCATGGGCCGCATCGTGGTGGGTCCGCAGGTGGCAATTGGTGCGACGCTCGTGTTCGAGCCGGCCGGTTGACCGCAGCGCCGCAGATCCGCATGGTCGGCGACGCATGAACGAGATGGCGCCCAAATCCGTGCCGAACGCCGTGGTGACGGTGGGCGGCGTAAAATTCGGCAACGCGCTGCCTTTCGCCCTCATCGCCGGGCCGTGCGCGCTGGAAAGCCGTGCCCATGCCCTGGAGATGGCGGCGGCGCTGAAAGAAATCGCCGGAAAACTCGGGCTCGGCCTCGTCTACAAGACCTCGTTCGACAAGGCCAACCGCACCAGCCTCAAGAGCCCGCGCGGGCTCGGCCTCGATGCCGCACTCAGCGTTTTTGCCGACATCCGCGACACCCTCGGCATGCCGGTCCTCACCGACGTGCACGAGCAGGCGCAATGCGCCCGCGTCGCGGAGGTTGCGGATGTGCTGCAGATCCCGGCCTTCCTGTCGCGCCAGACCGACCTCCTGGTGGCAGCGGCGAAGACCGGCCGCGTCGTCAACGTCAAGAAGGGCCAGTTCCTCGCGCCGTGGGACATGGTCAACGTGGTGGCGAAACTCACGGCGGCGGGCAACCGCGACGTGCTGGTGACCGAGCGCGGCGCCTCGTTTGGCTACAATACGCTGGTCTCCGACATGCGCGCGCTGCCCATCCTCGCCCGCACCACCGGCGCGCCGGTGATCTTCGACGCCACTCATTCGGTGCAGCAGCCGGGCGGGCAGGGGACCGCCTCGGGGGGCGAGCGCGAGTTCGTGCCGGTGCTGGCGCGGGCGGCGGTGGCGGTCGGCGTCGCGGGCCTGTTCATCGAGACCCACGAGAATCCCGACCAGGCGCCGTCCGATGGGCCCAACATGGTGCCGCTCAAGGCGATGGAAGACCTGCTGCGCGGCCTGATGCGGCTGGACAGCGTCGCCAAGGACTTGGCGAAGCCGGTGTCGCCGTGATGGAATCAGCGTGAGGGAATCGTCTGGCCGGGGTAGCCAGGAAGGGGAGCAGAATGAAAGGTCGAAGTCTTATTGCCGCGCCGTTTGGCGCGGTCGCGGTGTTGCTCGCGCTGGACCCAGCGTTGGCCCAGGACTCGGCGGCCGGCACCGTGACGTCGTCGCTGTCCGGCCTGCCGCTGTTTCTCGCCTATTTCTGCCTGTCGCTGGTCGTGACGTCGGCCTACCTCTACATCTACACCAGCATCACGCCGCACGACGAGTTCGAGCTCATCCGCAAGAACGTGCCGGGTGCGGCCGTATCGCTGGGCCTGAGCCTGCTCGGCTTCGCCCTGCCGGTGGCGAGCGCGGTCGCCCATGCCGCCAATCTCATCGACTGCATCATCTGGAGCGTCATCGCGCTCATCGTGCAGGTCATCATCTACTACCTCGTGCGCATTCCGGTGCCGGACATTTCCAAGCGCATCGCGGCGGGCGAGCTGGCGCCGGCCATCTGGCTCGGCCTCTCCTCGGCCACCGGCGGGCTCCTGAGCGCCGCGTCCATGACGTGGTGACGCGACGATGCCCGACATGAAGCGTTCGTCGCAGATCGCGCTGGTGCTCATGGGCGCCACCAGCCTCGGCGCCACCAGCTACGCGCTCGCGCCGCGCACCGATTGCCCCCCGCCCGGGCAGCAGCGTCCGCCCGTCGCGGCCGGCAGCCCGGCGCAACCGGCGGAGCAGTGCCGCGAGGTCCGGCGCTCGTCGTCCGGCTGGCGCTCCTCGTACTATTCGGGCTCGCGCTCGTCAGGCGAGTCCATCTGGAATCGCTCCTCGCGACAGACCTCTGCCGGGCTTGCGCCGACGTCTCCCTCGACCATGCGTGCCATCACCAATCCGAGCGCGAGCGGCATCCTGAGTAGCAGCACCAGTTCGAGCGTTGCGCGCGGCGGCTTCGGCTCGACCGGGCACGGGTACTCGTCGGGGAGCTGACGGCCAAGGATGCAGCGCATCTCGTGTCCCGAGCGCGCCGACTGGCGCGACCTCGCCGACAAGGTGGGGTTCGATTTCCACACCATCGGCGGTGCGCCCTATTGGGACGAGACCGCCTATTACGGCTTCACGCTGCAGCAGATCGAGAACGACATCGAAGGCCCCACGGGCGAACTCGACGCCATGTGCCGCGAGCTGGTCGCCCGCGCCGTCGACGACGAGCGCATCCTGCGGCTGCTGAAGATCCCACAGCGGTTCTGGACCTGGCTGGGGGCGAGCTGGAAACGCGGCGACGTCAGCCTCTATGGCCGCTTTGACCTGCGCTACGACGGGCAGGGGCCGGCCAAGCTGCTCGAATACAATGCCGACACGCCGACGGCGGTGTTCGAGACCGCCGTGTTCCAGTGGCTATGGCTCGAGCAGGCGGTCGAGCGCAACATCGTCCCGGAGAACGCCGACCAGTACAACTCGCTGCACGAGCAGCTCATCGCGGGCTGGAAGACCATCGGGCGCGGCCGCAAGCTGCATCTCGGCGGTGAGGTCGACAATTCCGAGGACGCCGGCACCATCGCCTACATCGAGGACTGCGCCCGCCAGGCCGGCCTCGCCACCAAGGTTCTGGCCATGGAGGCGATTGGCCGGCGGCCCAACGGCACCTTCGTCGACCTCGAGAACGAGCCGATCGAGCTGATGTTCAAGCTCTATCCGTGGGAATGGATGATGCGCGAGCAGTTCGGGTCCGGCCTGGCCGGCGCGCCGACCCAGTGGGTCGAGCCGCCGTGGAAGGCGATCCTGTCCAACAAGGGCATTCTGCCGCTGCTGTGGGCCATGTTTCCGCGCCATCCCAACCTGCTGCCGGCCTATTTCGACGATGACGCCGCGGCCGCCGCGCTGGGCCGGTCGTATGCGCGCAAGCCGCTCTATTCGCGCGAAGGCGCCAACGTCGCGCTGATCGCCGACGGCGCGGCGGTCGATACCAACGCCGGCCCCTACGGCGCCGAAGGGTTTGTGCGCCAGGCGCTGGCCGAGCTGCCACGGTTCAACGGCAACTACACTGTGCTCGGCTCGTGGATCGCGGCCGGCAAGCCGTGCGGCCTCTCGGTGCGCGAGGACGCGAGCGCGATCACGAAAAACACCTCGCGCTTCCTGCCGCATGCAATCGTGGGGTAGGGCACGCCGTTCGCACACACCTCGGCTGTCATCCCGGACGGCGCGCGTGCGCGCCGATCCGGGACCCAGCTACGCCGGCATCATGCCATTGGCACGGCAGGGGTACATGGATCCCGGCTCTCGCGCCTGACGGCGCTCGGCCGGGATGACAGTGGAGGTGCCATGCATGGCGACCGATTCCTCCCGTGCGGCACATGTGCTCTAAGCGGCCACACGCCGAACCAACAAAACCGGCGGCTTAAGGACTTTTGATGAACCGCCTGCTGAACGTCGTCGGCGTGGTGACCTTCGCCACCTCTCTGTTCACGCGCGTGGTCGATCCGGTCATCCCGCAGATCGCGGCCAGCCTGTGGGTCGAAACGGCAACGGCGGCGCTGCTGTCCACCGCCTTCGCGCTGCCTTACGCCGTGCTGCAGCCGGTGCTCGGGCCGGTCGCCGACGTGGTCGGCAAGACGCGGATGATGACGGTCTGCCTGGTCCTGCTGACGCTGGCCGCGGTGGCAAGCGCGCTGGCGCAAAACTTTCCGGTCCTGCTCGGTTTGCGCATGCTGTCGGGCATCGTGTCGGGCGGCATTTTCCCCGCCGCCATGGCGTTCGCCGCCGACCTGGCGCCGATCGGCCAGCGGCAGGTGGCGCTCAGCCGCATTCTGTTCGCCGGCATGGCCGGGAACCTGCTCGGCGCCACGGCGGCCGGGCTGGTGGCAGATTTGATCGGCTGGCGCGGCGTGTTCTTGGGGGCCGCCGCCGTCGGTGCCGTGGCCCTGCTGATCGCGCTCGTCGGATTTCGCGGCGCCAAGGCGGCGGCACCGCGCGTGCCGCTCAAGTCGGTGCCCGGCAACTATCGCATCATCCTGGCCAATCCGCGTGCCAAGGTGTGCTTCGGCTCGGTCTTCCTCGAAGGCATCTTCATCTTCGGCGTGTTCCCCTATGTGGCCATGCTGCTGCTGACCAGCGGGGAAGCGCGGGCCTCCATTGCCGGCCTGGTGATTGCCGGCTTCTCCATCGGCGGTGTCGTCTACACGTTCGCCGTCGGCAACCTGCTCGAAATGTTCGGCCAGCGCCGCATCATGCGCGCCGGCGGTTTCGCCGCCGCGATCGCGCTTGCCGGCGTCGCCGCCGATGCCTGGTGGCCCTTCGCGCTCCTGGCCTTCGGCCTTCTGGGCTTCGGCTTCTACCTGCTGCACGGCTCGATCCAGGTGTTCATGACCGAACTGGCGCCGGAAGCGCGCGGCGCGTCCGCCGCGCTGCATTCCTCCTCGTTCTTCCTCGGCCAGGCCATTGGCCCGATTGTCTACGGGCTGGGCATTGCCTGGCTCGGTGCCACCGCCACCCTGCTCATCGCGGCAGCAGCGGTGGCGCTGATCGGCCTGACGGCGGCGCACCTGCTCACCCGCGGGGCGCCGGCGGAGTGACGCGCAACACATACCGTGAGTTGCAAAAAGGTCACGACCCCGCGGATTCCGCTGTGCCGTCTATGAGGACGAAACCTCTACCGGTATGCTCCAACTTGAGCATGCCGGCGGGAGATGAAGTTGGGCATCCGCTCACGACATCGATTCTGGCGCCAGCTCGTCGGCTGGATCGCCGTCTATGCGTTCATCCTCCAAGGCATTCTCGTCGGCTTTGCCGGTATCCATCTGCACGCCGCGTCGGGATTCGAGTTCTGTCATTCCGATCCCGCGGCTCTCGCCCCTGGTGAGGCGCCGGTCCCGAACGACGACGACTTCCATTGTCCGTTCTGCGCGCCCACCGGAAGCGACGTCGCACCTCTGACCGGTGCGTCAACCCCGGTCGTCATCGCATATGCCGGCCTGGTGCCATGGCCGGTCGGCGACGCGCCGGTCACAAGTTGCTTCCGCTCTTCCGGTAAACGATCGCGAGCACCTCCGGTCGCGGCATGACGCATGCGGCGGCTCACGCCGTCGATCGCCCGCGCATGTCCTCGCTCACCGGAGGAGATATTCCATGTTTCGCATGCTTCGACCATTCGCATGGGCGATTCTCATCGCCTCGCTGCCGCTGACCGACGCGCTCGCGCATTGCTTCGTCGGCGCCCGCTTCTTTCCCGCCACCATCACGGTCGACGATCCTTGCGTCGCCGACGAGTTGTCACTGCCCACCGTATCCTCGTTCAAGAACGAGGATGTTCCGCCGGCCCGGCAGCTCGACATTTCAGGAGAGTTCTCCAAGCGCATCACGGATGCGTTCGGTGTCTCGGTCGAATCGACCTGGACTCGCATTCGCCCCCCGGGCGGGCCCACTGCCAATGGGTTTCAGAACCTAGAGACCATGGCAAAGTACCAGTTCCTCACCGCCGCCGCACATGAGCTGGTGATGTCGGCGGCGCTATCCGTCGAGTGGGGCAATACCGGCGCCCAGGCGGTCGGCGCCGAAAGCTTCAGCGTGATCACGCCGACATTGTTCATCGGCAAAGGCATGGGCGATCTGCCCGCTGCGGCCGGATGGCTGCGAGCATTCGCGCTGACCGGACAGATCGGCTATGCGATGCCGAGCCAATCCTCGAAGCCCATCTTTGGGGTCGATCCCGACACCGGAGAGCAGATGGTCGACGTGGAGCGCCGTGCGAAGTTCCTCGTTTATGGCGGCTCGTTGCAGTACAGCATGCCGTATCTCAAGGCGAATGTGGTCGATCTGGGCTTGCCTGACTTTATCAACCAGCTGATCCCGCTCATCGAAGTCCAGTTCCAGACGCCGGCGCTCAATGGTTTCGACACCGGGATTGGAACGACCGGAACCGTCAATCCCGGTGTCCTGTGGGTCGGCAAATCCTTCCAGGTCGGCATCGAGGCCATCATACCAATCAACCGTGCAAGCGGCAGCGGCGTCGGCGTGGTGGGCCAGCTGCACTGGTATCTCGACGACATCTTTCCCAACTCCATCGGTCGGCCGATCTTCGCCGGCACCAGCCTGGGGAGGCCATGACCATGCGAACCTCGGCTCTTCTTGTCGCGCTTGCGGCGCTCATCCTGACACCATTGCACGCGCACGCGCATGCCACGCTCGATCGCGCCAGCCCACGCGTCGGCAGCACGGTGGCCGCGGCGCCGCGCGAGCTGTCGCTGTGGTTCACGGAGAACATCGAGCCTGCGCTGAGCTCGGTCGAGGTGCGCAATGCTGCCGGCGTCCGGGTCGACCAGGGCAGGGCGCGGCGCGGGGCCGCGCCGAATCTGCTGCAGGTCGGGCTCAAGCCGCTGCCGCCCGGCACCTACCAGGTGCGCTGGCGGGTCCTCTCAGTGGACACGCACAGGACTGAGGGCAGCTTCAGCTTCCAGGTCGGCCAGTAGCGATCCCGGCCGTCAACGGAGCTTGCAAGCCTGCCGCTATGGGCTGGAGGTCGGCTTGCCGCCGCGGCTGGGAATGGCCGTCATCGGCGGCTCATAGACAACGTCGTTCTGGCTGTTCTTCAGGGCGAGCTGGGCAAGGTGCAGCCACCCGCGCGCCATGGCCAGCAACCGCGCCTTGTGGGCGGGGTCGGCAAGCTCCTCCGCCAGCAGCACGCATTCAGCGGCGTAACGTTGATAGTCCCAGACCCGTTCCACGGCACGCCCCACCGGACCGACTCCCGCAACGCCGAACTTCGACCCGGGTTCCCCGCGATGCAAAATATTTTGCTTGCCGGCCGCGAACGCGCCGCGTTGCCGGCGCCTGGCCGGATGCTAGCTGTCGTCAATGGCCGACGATGCCGAACGGATCATCGATCTCTACGACCGCCACGCGCGGTCCTGGGATGGCGAACGATGGCGCAGCCTGTTCGAGCGGCCGTGGCTCGACCGGTTCCTGGCCCTGCTGCCGCGCAGCGGAGAAATTCTCGACATCGGCTGCGGGTCGGGCGAACCCATCGCGCGCTACTTCATCGAAGCCGGCTATGAACTGAGCGGCGTGGATTCCTCGCCCGCCATGATCGCACTGTGCGGCAGCCGTTTCCCGCAGGCTACCTGGGTCGTGGCCGACATGCGGAGCCTGGCGCTCGACCGGCAATTCGACGGCATTCTTGCCTGGGACAGCTTTTTCCACCTGCGCCAGGACGCTCAGCGCGCCATGTTCGACATCTTCCGCCGGCATGCCGCGGGGGGAGCCGCGCTCATGTTCAACAGCGGGCCGCGTCACGGCGAGGCGATCGGCACTTTTCGCGGCGAGCCGCTGTACCATGCGAGCCTGGCGCCGGACGAATATCGCGCCTTGCTCGACGAGCACGGCTTCGAGGTTGTGTCGCACGTGGCCGAGGATCCGGGTTGCGGCGGCCGCACCCTCTGGTTGGCACGCCAGAAATAGATCACGTCCGGCAAGCCCGTGGGGCAGGGTCTTGCGCCACACCCCCAGGATGCGAATATAAAGGCACGGCCAGGGGTGCCGCGCCACCGCGCGGCTGAGATCACACCCTTTGAACCTGTCTGGGTCATGCCAGCGTAGGGAGCCGCAATGGCAGCCTCCACTCGTTCCGCCCATTCACGCGACGTCGTCATTGTCGGCGCCGGCGTGATCGGGCTCGGCATCGCCTGGCGCCTGGCGCAGCGCGGCGCGACCGTCACGGTGTTCGACAAGGGCGTGGCTGGTGCCGGCGCCAGCCATGCGGCGGCCGGCATGCTGGCGGCGAATGTCGAGGCGGAGCCGGGCGAGGAGGCCCTGGTCATGCTCGGCCGGCGTGCCCAGGCGGCATGGCCGCAATTCGCCGCCGAGCTGGAGGCGGCGAGCGGGATCGCCGTTGACCTGCGGCGTGAAGGCACGCTGGTGGTGGCGCCCACCGCCGACGATGCGGCGCGGCTGCGCCACGGGCTCAGCTTTCAGCAGGGCCTGGGCCTGCCGGTCGAATGGATGTCCGGCCGCGATGCGCGGCGGCGCGAGCCGCATCTCGGCCAGTTGGCCGGTGCGGTTTTCAGCCCGCAGGACCACCAGGTCGACAACCGCAAGCTGGCGGCAGCCCTGCGGGCGGCCGCCGAAGCCGCCGGCGTGGTGATCCGCGAGCACATGGCGGTCACCGACGTGCTGGCCACCCACGACCATGTGATGGGCGTGCGGCTCGCCGACGCGACCGACGTCACGGCGGCCGTCGTGGTGATCGCCGCCGGCGCCTGGTCGCGCGCCATCGGCGGGATCGCGCCGCCGCTGCTCCCGCCGGTGCGGCCGGTCAAAGGCCAGATGCTGGCGCTGCAGATGGATGCTGCGGCGCCGCTCATCCGCCATGTCGTGTGGGCGCCCAATGTCTATCTGGTGCCACGCCTCGATGGCCGCCTCATTCTCGGCGCCACGGTCGAGGAAAAAGGGTTCGACACAACCTTGACGGCGGGCGGCGTGCTGGCGCTGCTGGAAGCCGCCTGGCGGGCGGTGCCGGCGATCGAGGAATTGCCGCTCGGCGAGATGTGGGTCGGCCACCGGCCGGGCAGCCGCGACGATGCGCCAATTCTCGGGGCCGGACCGGTGGAAGGCCTGTTCTATGCCACCGGCCATCACCGCAACGGCATCCTGCTGGCACCGGTGACGGCCAGCGCCATGGCGCGGCTCATCGTCGACCACGAGGTCGATGCCGCCATCCGGCCGTTCGGCATGGAGCGGTTCGGGGCAGCCTCCGCGGCCGGCGCGGCAACGCAGGCCGCGGAATAGGACGAGGACATGAACGACAACGACATCGCGACCATCCGGGTGAACGGCCAGCGCGAAACGCTCGGTGCCGCCACCATCGCGGCCCTGCTCGACGCCAAGGAGATCGGGGCCGACGCGCGCGGGATCGCCGTGGCACTCAACGGCTCCGTGGTGCCGCGCGCGGCCTGGCGCGCCACAAAACTGTCGCCCGGCGATGCGGTCGAGATCGTCCGCGCGCAGCAGGGGGGCTGACATGAGCGCCGATCCGCTGGTCATCGCCGGCCGCGAGTTCCGCTCGCGCCTGTTCCTCGG
>DATFWC010000303.1:0-49565 GCA_035259885.1 Xanthobacteraceae bacterium | reverse complement strand
GGTGCTCACCGACGAGGCCAGTGCGCTGATCGGCGAGTACTGCTCGCGCCTATGCATCCTCGAGGGTTTTTATGCTCATGCCGAGCAGGCCAATGTGCGCGTGCGCCGCTACGGCGGCCGCAACATCGGCTACGCCCAGGCAGCGGAGTGATTGGCAAGCCGCCTGTCTGCCACCTCGGCTGTCATCCCGGCCGAGCGCCGTCAGGCGCGAGAGCCGGGACCCACGTACCCCTGTGGTGATTTGTGTCACCGAGGGTCGTCCGCGATAATTTCCCAATGCCGGGGTACTTGGGTCCCGGGTCTCGCCGCTGCGCGGCTCGCCCGGGATGACAGCCGAGCGAGTGGATAAAAGTTGATCACCACATGACTCCCGATCTCGCGAAAACTCCGTCCTTCCGCCTCGACGGCAAGCGGGCGCTGGTGACGGGGGGCGGGCGCGGCATCGGGCTGGCGGCCGCCTCGGCGCTTGCCGCCGCGGGTGCACACGTCACGGTGGCGGCGCGCACGCAAGCCGAGATCGAGGATGCGGCCGCGGCAATCCGCGCCCGCGGGGAGGCGGCCGAGCCGCTCACGCTCGACGTCACCGATCTCGACGCCGTGCGCTCCGCGGTCGCGACCGCGGAGCCGTTCGACATCCTGGTCAACAATGCCGGCACCAACCGACCGGCCTACCTCATGGAGGTCAAGGTCGAGGATTTTGACGCCATCTTCGCCCTCAACGTGCGCGCCGCCTTCTTCATGGCGCAGGCGGTGGCACGCCGCCTGATCGAGGCCAGGCGGCACGGCTCGATCATCAACATCTCGTCGCAGATGGGCCACGTGGGGGCGGCGCGGCGCACCGTCTATTGCGCGTCGAAACACGCCATGGAGGGCTTCACCAAGGCCATGGCGATCGAACTTGCGCCGCACAACATCCGCGTCAACAGCCTTGGGCCGACCTTTCTGGAGACCCCGATGACGCGGCCGTTCTTCCAGAACGAGGCGTTCCGCAACGAGGTCCTGGCCAAGATCAAGCTCGGCCGTCTCGGCCAGCTTGACGAGATCACCGGTGCGATCGTGTTCCTGGCGTCCGACGCCTCGTCGCTGATGACCGGCGCGGCCCTGGTGTTGGACGGCGGCTGGACCGCGGAGTGACTCGTGTCCCGGGCGCACCGCAGCACGGAGTGATGCGGTGCAGACCCGGGACCCCGGTTGCTTACCGCGAAGAACCGGGGTCCCGCATCTGCGGTGCACCGCTTGCGCGCTGCACCGCGCGCGGGACAGGCGTTACGGCATCTTCACGGGATACACCGGCTTCTCGCCCGACAGCACGCGCGCCACGTCGCTGGCGCATTTGGTCTGCAGCTCGTTGAGCGCGTCGACCGAATAGAACGCCGTGTGCGGTGACAGGATCACGTTGTCGCGGCCGAGCAGGGGGGAGTCTCTGGGCGGTGGCTCGGTGGCCAGTACGTCGAGCGCCGCGCCACCGACCTGGCCGGAATCGAGCGCCTGCACCAGCGCCGCCTCATCCATCAGCGGGCCGCGCGCGGTATTCACGATAAGCACGCCCTTCTTCATCTTCGTGAAGGCGGCGGCATTTACCAGCCCGCGCGTCTGCGGCGTCAGCGGCGCATGCACCGAGATGAACTCGCTTCTTTGCAAGAGCTCGTCGAAGCTCACGCTCTCCACGCCGAGCGCCTTGGGCACGTCGGGCGCGAGGTAGGGATCGTGCGTGATCACGCGCAAGCCGAACGCCTGCGCCTTGGGCACCAGCTTGCGCGGGATGTTGCCGAAGCCGATGAGGCCGAGTACGCGGCCCTCCAGCCGATAGATCGGCACGACCGCCGGCATCTCCCAGCGGCCGGCCTGTACCAGCTGATTGGACAGGGGGATTTTTCGCGCCAGCGCCAGCAGCAGCGCCATGGCGTGATCGGACACTTCCTGCAGGCAATAGTCGGGCACATAGGTGACCGTGATGCCCATCTCCTTGGCCGCCGGCAGGTCGATGTTGTCGACCCCGAGGCCGAAGCGGCCGATCACCTTGCAGCGCGTGAGCTGGCGCAGCAGGTCGCCGGTGAGCTTCGCGTAGGTGACGAGCACGGCGTCGGCATCGCGCGCCACCGCTAGAATATCGTCTGCAGCCGCGCTCTTCGCCATCTTCAGCTCCGGATCGATGCGCTTGAGCGCGGCCTTGGCCGGATCGAGGCTGGGAAACACGCTGTCAGTGACGGCGATCAGGGGACGAGCCATGGCGAGCTCCGAAAACAGCGGTTCTGCTACTGGGCGGCGCGCGCCACGGCCACGGCCGCCGGCTCCGCCAGCACCTGCGGGTTGATGCAGTTGGGCGGCACGCGGTCTTCCAGCACAGCGACGATGTTGTCGACCACCACGTGCGCCATCTCCTCGCGTAGATCGGTGACGGCACTGCCGAGATGGGGCGTCAGGACCACGTTGGGCATCTTGGTCAGCGCGCGCTCGACCTTGGGCTCGTGCTCGAACACGTCGAGACCAGCGCCGGCGATCTGCCGCCGAGCCAGTGCGCGCACCAGGGCCGCCTCGTCGACGATCGGTCCGCGCGCCGTGTTGATGAGATAGGCGGTCTTCTTCATCAGCTTGAGCTCGCGCGCGCCGATCTGGTGCCGCGTCTCTGGCGTGAGCGGCGAGTGCAGCGACACGAAGTCGGACTCGGCCAGGAGCTGGTCGAACGCCGCATAGGTGAGGCCGGCCTCGCGTTCCTCGGCTTCCGGCTTGCGCCGCGGCGTCCAGTACAGGAGGCGCATGGCGAAGCCGCGCGCGCGCCGCGCCACCGCCTTGCCGATGCGCCCGCCACCGCCCACCAGGCCGAGCGTCTTGCCGTAGACGTGCGAGCCGGTGAGGTAGTTCGACTGGCCGCCCGGAAACACGGCTTTGCGCACCAGGCGGTCGCCTTCCAGGATGCGGCGGGCCACCGCCAGCATCAGCCCGAACGTGATGTCGGCGGTCGCCTCGCCCACCATTGGCGGGATCACGGTGACCGGAATGCCGAGTTCGGTCGCTGCCGCGACGTCGATGGCGTCGGGCGAGATCGTCATCGAGCAGAGCGCGCGCAGCTTGGGATTGGCGGTGAGCACGTCGCGGTCGATGCGGTCGTGCAGGCGGCTGAACAGGATGTCGCACGCCCGCGCCGCCGCCATGAGGTCGCGCTTGCGCGGCACACGGCTGGCGTCGGGATTGACCTTGACCGACGCCAGCTCGCGCAGGCGCTTGAGCGCGCTGTCGGCGATCGGCTGGGTGACGAAGATACGCGGGCGCATCAGCGCATCCAACGCACGATGCCGGCGACCCCGTCGACCGCAACCTGGGCGCCGTCGGGAATCCGGCTGGTGGCATCGAGCACGCCCAGCACCATCGGAATGCCGCGTTCGCGCGCCAGCGATGCGAGGTGCGAGGTGCTGCCGCCAAGCTCTGCCACCACGCCGCCGACGCGCGGCAGGATATGGCTGAGCGCCGGCCCGGCCACCTTGGTCACCAGGATGTCGCCGGGCGCCACGCGCGTGAGCTCGCATTCGCAGTTGACGATGACGGCACGCCCCGACCCCCAGCCGACGCCCGCCGGATGGCCGTTGAGTCCCGGATGCTTCAGCCAGATCTCGTCCGGCAGGCGGACCGGCGCGACGTGCAGCGGCCGCGCCTGCAGCACCTTGAAGCCGCTCTCGTCCAGCGCCCATTCGATCTCGACCGGATAGCCGAGCACGTCCTCGGCCTTGCGCAGCAGCCGGCCGAGCGTCACGGCCTGGCCGGCATCGAGGCAGGCCTTGTTCACCAGTTCGGCCGGCACCGCCTGCGGCGCGGCGCCGCGCCCGTGCTGGCAGGCGTCGCGGTGATCCTTGCGGCCGGGCTGGATGTCGCGCAAAAAGCCCTGGCGCGAGAGCGCGATGCGGTCAGGCACCACCTCGCCCTGGGCGATCGCCGAGCCGAGCCCCCAGGTCGCGCTCAACAGCATCTGGCCCTCGGCGGTCTCGCTCAAGCCGCCGCCCGACGCAATCGCCGCGACCAGCGGCTGCATGAGCACCGCCATCGCGGTGTCGGCCGGATTGAGCGCGTTGTTCTCCATGTAGCGACGCGCATTGCTGGTCCACAGCGCCGCCCAGCAGGCGCGCACGGCGGTGAGGACGTCGGCCTCGCTGTCGAGGCCGAGAAAACTTTCGAACTGGCCGGCGAAGTTGGCGCCAGCGCGGTCCTCGATCAGGGCCGACGAGCGAACAGCGCCAAGCGCATGCGCTTGGCGCTGTTCACGCCAGGCCGCGAGCAGCGGTTCTAGAATTTGTTGCGCGATCGGCTCCTGATAGAGCTTCAGGCGGATCTCCACCGACAGCCGCCGCGCCTCCGGCGGGCTGGCGGCGCCGAAGCGGGCCAGCAACGGCGCGAGACCGAGCTGCTCGCATTGGTGCCGGTAGGCGTCGGCGGTGAGACAGAAGCCGCCCGGGGTGGGCAGGCCGGCGCGCGCCAGCGCCGCCAGGTTCGCGGCCTTGGGGCCGATGCGGTCGGCCACCACGCCTGCGGGCGCGCCGAGGCTGACGATGAATTCGGTCATCGCGCTTTCCGTACCACCTGCAGCGCACCGCTTGGCGCGCCGCCGTCACTTCACGTGGTCGCCATAGCCCGGCAACGGGTCAACCACTGTAATTTGCTTGACCGGGAAATTGGAGACGATCTCGATCGAATCCTTGTGCACGATCAGCATTTCCTCGATGCGGACGCCGTAACGGAAGCGCTTTCCGTGCTGGGTCTCCAGCGCAAACGTCATGCCTTCCTTGATCTCGACCGGATGGTCGAGCGACCAGATGCGCGAGATGACCGGCTGGTCGTACTGCGCCAGCCCGAGCCCATGGCCCCACAGATTGGCGGCCGCCTGATCCTCGTCCTCGTAGCCCCAGGTCTCCATGGCGGACGGCCATTTCTCCGCGATGTCGCGGGTGGTGGCGCCGACCTTCACGGCGTCGATCGAGTCGTACAGCCACTCGAGCGCGGTGGCGTAGGTGTCCTTCTGCTCCTGCGTCGGCTCCTTGCCGACACAATAGGTGCGGTAGTAGCAGGACTTGTAGCCGTTCCACGTCAGCGCGGCGAGATCCATGAACACGATGTCGCCCGGCTGGATGATGCGGTCGGAGAAGTTGCGCCAGTTGGGCCAGGTGTTCGGGCCCGACGACACGATGACGTCCTCGACGTCCTCCATTCCGGCGAACGAGTAGAGATATTCCATCAGGTGCGCCGTGACCTGGTTCTCGGTGATGCCGGGCCGCAGGAACTTCATGCATTCCCAGTGGGTGGCGTCGCCGATGGCGCCGACGATGCGCATGCATTCCTGCTCGTCGACGTTCTTGACCGCGCGCGCCTCCATCATCGGGGTCATGCCGTCGACCCAGGTGATGTTCTTGTCGCGAAAGATGTTGATCATGTTGATGTCGATGAAATCGACGCCGAGCTTCTGGCCCCACACGCCGTGCCGCTTCATCTCCTCGATGATGGCGTTGGTGAACTTGGTCACCTGCTGGGTCGAGGCGGGGCCGGCCGCGCCTTTGATCCAGGCGAAGGAATGGCGGACGTTCTCCTTGGGCAGCCACGGCGAGTGGCGCTCGATCTGGAATCCCAGGTCGCCCTGCTCGAACAGGATCGGCGCCCCGTCGCCGCACAGCATGGCGTAGCGCAGGCCGGGCTTGAGCCGGTTCCATCCGGGCGTCAGCGTGCCGGTGAGGTAGCGCACGTTCTCGTCGTACATGCACAGCATGGCGCCGAGCCCGTGCTTCTTCATCATCTCGCGCGCGCGTTCGGTCCGGTACGTGCGCAGGCGGTCCCAGTTGACGCGCTGCTGCCAGTCCATGCCGACGGTGCCGAAATTCGCTCCCATGAGGATCCTCCCGAACGCAAGGCTTTTGCGAAAAATGACTGCGATATCCTAGATATATGGCACATGCAGAAGAAATAATATATTCTGCGCTGATGCATAAGGTTTTCTAATGTCGGCAATCGCCCTTCGCCAAATACGCGCGGTCATCGCCGTGTGCGAGGAGGGCTCGTTCACGCGTGCGGCGGAGCGCGAGCACGCCACCCAATCCGGCATTTCGCAGCACGTCGCCGCAGTCGAGCGCGAGCTCGGGGTAAAGCTGTTCGAGCGCTCGAGCGCCGGCGTGGTGCCGACGCCGGCGGGCCTGCGCTACTACCGGCGCTGCGTCGAGGCGGTGGGCATGCTGGAGACTGCCGACGAGGAGGTGCGGGCGCTCGGCGGCCTGGTGACCGGCGACCTGCGCATCGGGCTGATGCCGACCTTCACCCGCGCCGTGCTGGCGCCGACGCTCGAGTACTTCGTGCCGCGCTATCCTGACGTGCGGCTGCATGTGTTCGAAGGCTACAGCGGCCTGCTCACCGAGATGGTGCGCGACGACGAACTCGATTTCGCCATCGTGCCAGCCTTCGAGGGGCAGATCGGATTGAAGTCACGGCTGCTCGTGCGCGACCGCGAAGTCCTGATCTCCGGCCGCCAGCGCGGGCTCGAGCCGCTGGCGCCGGTGCGGCTGGCCGCGCTGGCGCCGCTGAAGGTGGTGGTGCCGGCGCCGCACAACGTGCGCCGGCGCAACCTCGACACCTATTTCCAGACGCACGGCATCGAGGTCGCCGCCACGCTGGAAATGGACGCCATGATGGGCACGTTCGAATTCATCGCCCGCTCCGACTGGGTAACGGTGCTGCCGAGCGTCATCGCGGTCAACGACATCGACAAGGGCGACCTCATCGTCAATCCGATCGTCGATCCGCCGATGCACATCGACTGCGTCGTCATCCAGCCGGCGCGGCGGACCTTGAGCACCCAGGCGCGGCTGTTCCTCGAGCGGTTCGAGGCCGAGGTGGCGCACATCCAGGAAGTCTGGGACGAGGCAATGGACGCGCGCAGGCTCAGGCGGGCGAAAGGCGAGGGCGCCGCCCGCCACGCGCGCGCCGGCGGCAGGCGCTGAGCCCTACGTAGAGGCCGGCGCGCCCGGCTGCTTGAGCGGATGCGCGCGTGCGAACGCGTCCATCGCCAGGCAGGCGTCGACGATGCGGTTGACCGTCGGGTAGGGCGACGTATCGACCTGGAAGAATTTGGCGCCGGCCGCCTGGCTGGCCAGGCAGATGTCGGCGAGGCCGACCGCATCGCCATGGCAGAATTTTCCCGTGTCCGGGCTCTTCAGATGCGCCTCCAGCGCCGTGAGCGCCGCGGTGATCCAGTGGCGGCACCAGGCCATGCGGGTCGGCTCGTCGAGCTTGAACTCATGCTCGAGGTATTCGCGTACGCGCGGCACCACCAGCGGATGCGAATCGCAGGCGATGATCTGCGCCAGCCCGCGCACACGGGCGCGCCCACGCGGGTCGGCCGGCAGCAGCCGCGGATGCGGATGCACCTCGTCGAGATATTCGATGATCGCCAGCGACTCGACCAGCGTCGGTCCGTCGCCGTCGATCAATGCCGGCAGCGCCATCATCGGGTTGACGGCGCGGAATTGTTCCGCGCGCTGCTCGGCCTTCATCAGGTTCACGTCGATCACCTCGTCGGGCTGGATGCCTTTGAGGTTGAGCGCGATGCGCACGCGGTAGGTGGCCAGCGAGCGCCAGAACGAAAACAGCTTCATGGCGAGTCTCCTCAAGCCTTGGTGGTGCCGCCGGGATCGGCCCTCAGGCCCGCCGCCTCGATGCCGGCGATAGCGCAGGCCTCGTCCTTCTCCGACGTGTCGCCGGAGATCCCGACCGCGCCGATGACGTCGCCGCCGCCGTCACGGATCAGCACGCCGCCCGGATTGGTCACGATGCGTCCGCCGCTCGCCGCCGCCAGCATGGTGAAGAACTGCGGGGTATTGGCGGCACGCTCGAACAGCGTGCGGGAGCCGAACCCCATGCCGAGCGCACCCCACGCCTTCCCGAACGCAATGTCGAAGCGCAGGATGCCCGACTTGTCCTCGCGCTTGAACGCCACGAGGTGCCCGCCGGCATCGAGAACCGCGACGCTGAGCGGCGCGCACTTGGTGTCCCGTCCGGTCTTCAGCGCGACGTCGACGATGGTGCTGGCCTGCGCCAGAGTGACAACCGACATGATTCCCCCACGGCTTGAGATCAGTGAAACTACGTGCGGCCCGACGATAGGCGAACGGTTGCGGCGAAAAAAGAGGCTTCATTGCGTACCATGATGGGGCATAGTCGCGGCGCATGAGTCGACGGGGGACGCGGGCGAGGAGGATCGGAATGAAGGCGGCCAGACGCAAAGGTGCGGTCGGAGTCATTGGCCTCGGCATCATGGGCGGTGCCTACGCGCGACGCCTCGCGGCCGCCGGCTGGCGCGTTGTCGGCTTCGACACCAATCCGGCCCGCCGCAAGGAAGCCGCGCGGGCGGGCGTGAAGATCGTGCCGGATGCCAAGGCGGTGGCCCGTGAGGTGCCGGTCATCATCACGAGCCTGCCCACGCCCTATGCGCTCGAAGCGACCGTCAAGAACATCATCGCGGCCGGCGCGCCGCGCCGCGTCCTGATCGAGGCCGGCACCTTCGCGCTCGCCGACAAGATGCAGGCCGCGCAGGCGATGCAGGCGGCCGGCCATGTTGCGCTCGATTGCCCGGTGAGCGGCACGGGCGCGCAGGCGCGGGTGGGCGACCTCGTGGTCTACGCCAGCGGCGATGCCAAGACGATCGCAGGCCTGCGTCCGATGTTCGCGGCGTTTTCGCGCGCCGTGTACGACCTCGGCGAATACGGCAACGGCAGCCGCATGAAATACGTCGCCAATCTGCTGGTCGCGATCCACAACGTGGCCAGCGCGGAAGCCATGGTGCTGGGCATGAAGGCCGGACTCGACCCCAAGGTGGTACACGACCTCGTCACCGCCGGCGCCGGGACCTCGCGCGTGTTCGAGCTGCGCGCCCCCATGATGGTGCGCAACCGCTACAGCGAGGCCACCATGAAGATCTCCACGTGGCAGAAGGATATGGCAGTGATCGGCGAATATGCCGCCGGCGCCGGCTGTCCCACACCGCTGTTCAGCGCCACCCTGCCGATCTACGCCGCCGCCATGTCGCAGGGCCACGCGGCCCATGACACCGCCGCGGTGTGCGCGGTGCTCGAGGACATGGCCGGCGTGACGCGCGGCCGCTCCGCCGGAGGCCGGCGCACAAAGCGCGCGGCTCGAAACCGCGCGAGGCGCTAGCCGACCATCCGCTTCACGGCGTCGGAAAGCCCGGCGGCGCGCACGCCCCACCTGAGGCCGTCGCGCACCGGCGATGGCAGGAACGAGAACGCCGGCATCAGCCCGGCGGCCCGCGTCTTCGCCAGCGCCGCCTCGGCGTCATAGCTGACGCGGTGCACGGACACGACTTGGCGCGCCCCATCGAGCACGAGGAAGCTGGCACGAGGGTCGGCGGTGCGCGGCTCTCCGACGCTGCCGGGATTGATCAGGTAGAAGGCGCCGGGACGCAGGGCCACCGGATCGGCGGTGCGCTGGCGGATCGTGCCGTCCTCCAGTTCGAAGATGCCGACATGATGCGTATGCCCGACAGCGCACACCCGCGCGCCCGAGGGGTGGCGCATCAAGGCCGCAAAGCTCAGCCGCCGCGCCTCGTCGCTGTCGAGCCGCACCATCTCGAAGCCGTGCTCCGGATGCAACGCGCCGTGCACCGCCACTAGCTGCCCCGCGATGCTGAGCGTGGGCGGCAACCCGGCCAGATAGTCGAGCGCCTCGGCGTCGAGCCGTTTTCGTGTCCACGCCACCGCCCGCACGGCGGTGTGGGGAAAGCCTTCGACTGTGATCTGCCCGGTGACCGCGCGGTCGTGATTGCCGGCCACGCATAGCGCCCCGGCCTGGCGCAGCAGCGTGATGCAGGCGGCCGGGTCGGCGTTGTAGCCGACGATGTCGCCGAGGCACACGATGCGGTTGACGGCGACGGTGGAGATTTTGGCCAGGGTCGCACGCAGCGCTTCCGCATTGGCGTGGATGTCGGAGAGAATAGCGAGCTTCATCCGGCCTGCTCGTGCAGTTTGAGCGACGGTACCGCGGGCGAATGATTCGCGCGAGCAAATCCGCCATGCAGCATGCTGCGCACGAGGGGCATCGGATCGTCCCAGGCGACGGCCGACTTGGCGTCGCACCCGAGCATCCATGGCAGCCAGCGGCACAGCGGCAGGCCCGACGCATGCGCGGCCGGAAAGTCGTTCCAGATCGAGCCCCAGCGCGCGCCGGTCGCGTGGCCGGCCGCGGCAGGCCGACGAGATCGGCATAGACCAGGGCTGGCAGGTTCACGCCGGCCACCGCGCCCAGGTGGTGCCACAGGTTGAAACGCGGATTGATCTCTAGCAGCAGGAGTCGCCCCTCGGGCGCGCGCTTGAAGTCGAGTTTGGCGACGCCGGTCAACCACTCGAGCGCGTGCACCAAATCTTCATCGCGCTCGTGAAATCCGTCCCGGCGCAGCGCGCTGTGCGTGAACCGCGAGTACAGCGCCGGGCTGCCGGGCCGCGCCACCACGGCCGAGCGGACGCCGAACAGCCCGAGCGAACGCACCAGGTCCATCCCGCCCATGACGCACGCGAGCGGCTTTTCGGCACCGGGTCGGAAGGATGTTTGCAACATATCGAGCCGCGGCCTTCGGCCTCATGCCGTCGCGGCCGGTGGTTGGTGTGCGGCCGCCGCGCCGCCAAATATGCCGCGGACCACCATGCATCGGTAGACTCGTCACTTCCAGCTTGTCCTCCCGTTAACCTAAACCGCCCGTCTGCGTGACGGGCCCGGACGTCCGCTGCCGCATCAACCTTTGCGGAAGCCATGGACGCGGGCGACGATTTCGGGCATCAGGAAAACTGATGCATCTCTGGGCCGCCCCCCGCGTTTAGGGTTCGGCCCGGCGGTGCGACGCCATACGCCACCAACCCCGGCGCCAATCCGTGCGATGCCGCGGCAGCACCGCCGCTTGCGGCGGGCGCGCATTTCGGCTGTGGTGTCGATCAGTGAGGTCGGCCGTAAGACAACTTGAGCCTCGCGTTTCAGAGGAAGGAAAACCAATGAGCATCAAACGCAGAACAGTATTGAAGGGTCTGGCGGCGACCAGTGCCGCGATCTATGCGCCGGCGGTGCTGCGCGCCCAGGGCGCGGCGTTCAAGATCGGCCTGCTGACGGTCAAGACCGGGCCGCTGGCGCAGGGCGGCATCCAGATGGAGCAGGGCATCGCCAGCCTTCTCAAGGAGAAGGGCAATACGCTCTCCGGCCGCAAGGTCGATTTCATCTCGGCCGACACCGGCGGCAATCCGGCCGGGGCCAAGACCAAGGCGCAGGAGCTCATCGAGCGCGACAAGGTCAACGTCATTCTTGGTCCGCTGGCGGCGTTCGAGCTGCTCGCCATCACGGACTATGTGCGCGACAACCAGACTCCGCTCATCAGCCTGGCGGCGGCCGAGGACGTCACCCAGCGCAAGGCTAATCCATTCGTCATCCGTCCGTCCTCCACGTCGGCGCAGTGCTGCCATGTGATCGCCGACTACGCCGCCAAGGATCTCAAGTACAAGCGCGCCGCCACCATCTCCGAGGACTTTGCCTTCGGCCACGAGCAGATGGCCGGCTTCCAGCGCGTGTTCGAGGACGACGGCGGCAAGGTGGTGAAGAAGCTGTGGCCGCCGCTGGTCACGCCCGACTACACGCCCTACGTGGCCCAGATCAGCAACGTCGACTGCGTGTTCAACGGTTTTGCCGGTTCCAACCCGGTGAAGTTCATGCGCGCCTACGCGGATCTTGGTCTCAAGGGGCGCATTCCGCTGCTCGCCGGCTGGACTGCCATGGACGACGCGCTGCTGCGCAGCCTCGGCGATGAGGCGGTCGGCGTCATCTCGGCTGCCTGGTACTCGGCCGATCGCGACACGCCGAGCAACAAGCGCTTCGTCGCCGCCATGCAGAAGGACTACAACGTGCTGCCGGGCGGCTATTCGGCCGGCATGTATATCGCCGGCCAGTGCGTCGAGGCGGCGATCGAGAAGGCTGGCGGCAAGGTCGACGACCGCAAGGCGTTCGCCGAAACCCTGCATCAGATCACGTTGACCGACACCCCGCGCGGACCCGTCAAGTTCGATCACCTGGGCAATGCCGTCGGTGACGTGTTCATCCGCAAGTGCGAACGCAAGGGCGGCCAACTCGTCAACAGCATCATCAAGACCTATCCAGACGTCAGCCAGTTCTGGACCTATAACGAGAAGGAATTCCTGGCGAAGCCCGTCTATGCGCGCGACGAACCGCCCGCCAAGAATCTCGAGCAGTAAATTTCAGTCCATTCATCCACGTGGCGCTGCCGGTTGATTTCGGCTAGCCAACAGCCTCCTCCCCTGGCGCGCGAAGCGCGCCAGGGGAGGGTGGTCGGGAGGCCGGCCGGGTGGTGACGAGGCAGATGTCGTCCACAGCCGTTTCGATTGGATGATGCGCAAGCGATGAATTTGTCCTTTCATTTCACCCGCCGCCCGGCCTCGCTGCGCTCGGCCACCTCCCCCCGCAGGGGAGGGATGGAGCAATAGCGGTGTCCTTCGAGACCAGATCAAAACCGTTGCGCGGCACCACCGACGTCCAGCACGAGCGGTCGAGACGAGCATGAGCGTTTGGGTTCTTCTCGCGGTGAACAGCATTGCGCTCGGCGGCCTACTGTTCCTGCTGTCCGCCGGCTTTTCCCTGATCTTCGGGCTGATGCGCATCCCCAACCTGATGCATGGTTCGTTCTTCATGCTCGGCGCCTATTTCGGCGTGACCTTCCTCGACAAGGGGCTGAACTTCTGGCTTGCCGCGCTGCTCAGCGGGCTGGCCATGGCGGTGATCGGCGGGGTGATCGAGCGCCTGCTGCTGCGCCGCCTGGAAGGGCAGGTGCTGCCGCAGGTGCTGCTGACGCTCGGCTTCGCCTTCATCATCGGCGACCTCTGCCTGATGATCTGGACCGGCGATCCATGGCAGCCGGCGACGCCGCGCCACCTGGCGGGCGCTGTGCAGGCGTTCGGCATCTTCTTTCCGCTGTTCCGTCTGGTGATCGTGGGCGTCGCGGTCGTGGTCGCCATCGCGCTGTGGCTGATGGTCGACTGGACGCGCCTGGGCGCCATGATCCGTGCCGGCGTCGATGACCCGCCGATTGCGCGCGTGGTCGGCATCAAGGTGTCGCGGCTGTTCACCCTGGTGTTCTGCCTCGGCGCAGCGCTCGCCGCCTTCGCCGGCGTCATGGGCGCGCCCTATCTGTCGGTCTATCCCGGCCTCGACTTCGAGATGCTGCCGCTCGCTCTGATTGTCGTCATCCTCGGCGGCACAGGCAGCCTGCTCGGCGCGCTGGTGGGAAGCTTTCTGATCGGCTTCCTCTACAATTTCGGCCAGGCGATGTTCCCTGATCTCGCCTACGTCATCCTGTTCCTGCCGATGCTGCTGGTGCTGGTGCTGCGGCCGCAGGGCCTGTTCGGCCGGGTCGTGGCATGATCACGCCGCGCCACGGGGCGATCGCGCTCGCCATCCTGCTGCTCGTGACGCTGCCGGTGTGGGTGGGCAATCACTACTACATCAACATCGCCAGCCAGATCCTGCTGTTCGCCGTGTTCGCCCTGGCGCTCAATGTTCTGGTCGGCTACGGCGGGCTGGTCTCGCTCGGCCATGCCGGCCTGTTCGCCATTGCGGGCTATGCCGGCGCCCTGGTGCTGCAGGCCGGCCATGGCCATCTCGCCGCCGACCTCTTTGCCATCCTGGTCACGCTGGCGGCTTCCGCCGTGTTCGCCGTGCTGGCGCTGCGCTCGACCGGCATCGGCTTCCTGATGATCACGCTGGCGCTCGGCCAGATCGTGTGGGGCATTGCCTACCGCTGGGCGAGCGTGACCAACGGCGACAACGGCATCAACGTCACGACGCGGCCGGCGCCGTTCGGCCTGAGCCTGTCGCGCGCCGACACGTTCTACTACGCGACGCTGCTCGTCTTCCTGCTCGCCGTCCTGACCATGACGGTGTTCGTGCGCTCGCCGTTCGGCGCCAGCCTGCGTGGCACGCGCGACCAGGCGCGGCGCATGACCGCGCTCGGCTACAACGTGTGGCTGATCCGCTTCCTGGCGTTCCTGTTCTCTGGCTTCTGGACCGGCATCGCCGGGCTCCTGTTCATCTACTACAACCAGTTCATCAGCCCGCAGGTCGCCGCCCTGACCGGGTCCGCCGAGGTGCTGCTGATGGTGATCTCGGGCGGTACCGCCACCCTGCTCGGGCCGATCGCCGGCGCCACCATCGTGGTGATCATGAAGAACGTGGTCAGCGCTTATATCGAGCGCTGGAATCTGGTGCTCGGCGTCGTGTTCGTCGTCATCATCAGCTTCATGCCGGAGGGCCTGGTGCCGGGCAGCGTGCGCCTGTGCCGCTGGGGTTGGCAGAAGCTGCGCGCGCGGCGCAACGGCGTGGCGGCGCGCCCGGCCGAGGAGCCGAGCCCATGACGGCGCTCTGCGTCAACGCCCTGTCGAAATCGTTCGGCGGCCTGCGCGTCACCGCCAATGTCAACCTCAACGTTGCGCCGGGCGAGCGGCGGCTGATCATCGGCCCCAATGGCGCGGGCAAGACCACGCTGTTCAATCTCATCACCGGCGAGATCGCGCCCGATTCCGGCTCGGTCCTCCTGTTCGACCAGGACATCACGCGCCTGCCCAGCCACCGCCGCGCCCATCTCGGCATGGCCCGCACGTACCAGATCATCACGCTGTTCCCGCACGACACGATCCTGCGCAACGTCACGCTGGCACTGCTCGGCCTGTCGCGGCTGCGCTGGGATCCGTTCATCGATCTCGACCGGCAGCACGATCTCGTGACGCGGGCGCGCGAGGCGCTCGTGCGCGTGGGCCTCGATCACATCGTGCACCGCCCGCTGTCGGAGACGTCCTATGGCGAGCGGCGGCGGGTGGAGATCGCCATGGCGCTGGCACAGGCCCCGAAGGTGCTGCTGCTCGACGAGCCGTTCGCCGGCCTCTCCATCGACGAGCGGCGCGACGTGCGCGAGCTGCTGCAAAAAATCCCGCGCGACGTCACCATCGTGATGATCGAGCACAACATGGACGTGGCGCTCGACTTTGCCGAGCGCATCACGCTCCTGCACTTCGGCGAGGTGATCGTTGAGGGCACGCGCGCCGAGGTCGTGGCCGACCCGCGTACCCGGGAGGTCTACCTTGGCCACTAGTGTTCCGATTGCGAAGTTCGCAAGACTTCGCGGCAAACTCTCGTGCGAACTTCGCAATCAAAGGAACACCAGCAATATCAATATTGCTAGTGCGGTTTATGCATTTGAAGTTCCTATGCGAGCTTGCCGCAACCTGTTAGGAACTTCAAATGCACCGCACTAGCGCGCTCACGCTCCGCGACGTCGATGCCTTCTATGGCGACAGCCACGTGCTGCAGAAGGTGTCGTTCTCGCTCGGCGAAGGTTGTCTGCTCGGCCTGCTCGGGCGCAATGGCGCCGGCAAGACGACGTGCATGAACGTCACGGTCGGCCTGCTGCCGCCGCGCGGCGGCGACGTCGTGGTGTTCGGCACCTCGGTCGGCGGGCTGCCCCCGGAACTCATCGCGGCGCATGGCGTCGCTCTGGTGCCGCAGGGCCGCCGCATCTTCAGGAGCCTCACGGTGCGCGAGAACCTCGTCGTGGCGGCGCGCAAGCCCGATGCCGGCGCCCGTCATGCGCCATGGACGATCGACACCGTGTTCAGCATGTTCCCGCGCCTCGCCGAGCGCAGGAGCCAGTTCGCCGCCTACCTGTCGGGGGGCGAACAGCAGATGCTCGCCATCGGCCGCGCGCTCATGTCCAATCCGCGCGTGCTGCTGATGGACGAGCCGTCGGAAGGCCTGGCGCCGCAGATCGTCGCCGAGGTCATGGCCACCATCCGCAAGCTCAAGGAGAGTGGGCTCTCGATCGTGCTGGTGGAGCAGAACCCGAAGCTGGTGTTCGACATCGCCGACGATGTCGTCATCCTCAACAGCGGCCGCGTCGCCGTCGTGTCGACCGCCGCCGAGCTCACGCGCGACGCTGTCGACCTTCGCCAGCACCTCGGCGTGTTCTGATGGGGAGCACCGTCTCCGGGGTCATCCCGGCCGAGCGGCGAAGGGGAGAGAGCCGGGATCCAAGACTCCCGGTGCTTCAGTTGAAGAAAGGCCAACCATGATTTCTGATGCGGGGGTACTTGGATCCCGACTCGGCTCGCTTCGCTCGCGGTCCGGGATGACAGCCGAAGTAATGTCGCCATGACCCAAGGCAATATCGAGCAGCGCCTGCGCGCCATCGAGGACCGGCTGGAGATTCTCAATCTCATCGCCAGCCATCCGCCCAGCGCCGACACCGGCGCCGACTACTACACGGCGCAGGTCTATGCCGAGGACGGCGTGTTCGACCGAGGCGAGCACCTGATGGGCGCCACCGGCAACAAGGAGGTTGCGGCGATCATGCAGACGCCGGGCCACCAGGCGGCGATCCGCGGCGGCCTGGCGCATTTCGCCGGCCTGCCGCACATTGCCATCGACGGCGACACCGCGGTGGTCACCTCCTACCTGCAGATCCTGACGCCGCAGACCACGGGCGAGCCGGTCGAGGTGCCCAATCACGGCGCCTCGAAGGGCTTTCGCATCCATCGCGTCGGCGCCAACCGCTGGGAGCTCGTGCGCACGCCGCAGGGCTGGAAGATCAGGCGCCGCACCCTGCGTCCGCTCGACGGCTCGGAGCCGGCGCGCGAAATCCTGGCGCGTGCGCTCGAACCGTATCGCCAGAACAGGACCTCCTGAGAGCGAGACACGTCATGGCCCAATGGAACAAGTACGAGCCGACTGCCGCGCGCGAGCATGGGCAGCCCGGCCGCGTGATCAGGCCCAAGAGCACGACGATCGACATACACTCGCACGTGGCGGTGCCGCAGGCGGCGGCCTTGGTGAAGCCCCACCTCGACATGTCGACGATCCCGCTGGCGCACTTCGCGTCGGCCGAGACCAAGGCGCTGAGCCAGAAGCAGGAGGAGGACATCCGCTCGCGCATCACCACCTATGACGCGCGCCTGAAGGACATGGAGGCCATGGGCCTCGACCTGCAGCTCGTCATGCCGCCGCCCAACCAGTGCTACTACACGGTGCCGCTCGATATCGCGGTCGAAGCTTCGCGCATGGTGAACCACGGGCTCGCCGAATACGTTGCCAAGAAACCGGATCGTTTCGTCGCACTCGGCACGGTGCCGCTGCAGGACGGCAAGGAGGCGGCCAACGAGCTCGAGCATTGCATGAATATCGGCTTCAGGGGCGTGGAAATTCTCACCAACGTCGCCGGGCACGAGATCAGCGAGCCTGCCTATGCGCCGTTCTGGAAGAAAGCCGAGGAGCTGGGCGCTCTGGTCGTGCTGCATCCCAACGGCTTCACGGAAGCGCAGCGCCTGTCGCGCTTCTATTTCAACAACGTCATCGGCAATCCATTCGAGACCACGCTGGCGCTGCACTACCTGATCTTCGACGGCGTGCTTGAGCGTCATCCAGCCTTGAAAATTCTCGCTGTGCATGGCGGCGGCTACCTCGCCGCCTATTCCGGCCGCATCGACCATGCCTGGGGCGCGCGCTCGGATTCGCACGGCAGCCTGCCCAAGCCGCCCACCACGTATCTCAAGAAGATTTTTTTCGACACGGTGGTGTTCACGCCGCACCAGCTCAGGGCCCTGATCGAGCTCGTCGGTACCGACCACGTCATCATGGGCACCGATTATCCGTTCGACATGGCGGAATACGACCCGATCGGCCATCTCGCATCGGCGGGCCTGGATGCGTCCGCCATGGCGGCGATCGCGGGCGGGAATGCGAAGCGGCTGTTGGGTTTGTGACGCTGCCTGTCCCGGGCGCAGCGCAGCACGCAGTGGCGCGCTGCAGACCCGGGACCCCGGTTGTTATCACAAAGAAACCGGGGTCCCGCATCTGCGGTGCATCGCTTCGCGCTGCACCGCGTGCGGGACATGCGCTTACCCATACAAGAAATCCAGCACCGCGGTCTCGGCCAGCACGGCGTCCGGGATGCTGTAGCGAGCCGAGTGGGCGCGTTCCTCTTCCGTCTCCTGTGTCGCCTGCAGGTAGGCGCCGAGGTGGCGCGCCCGCTGGATGATTCTTTGGCCGACGCCGAGCCGCGCCGCCTCGAAGGCGCGCAGCGCCGTGGTGACGTCGTCCTGCATGGCGAGCGCCTTGACCAGCGCCATGCCGTCGTCTGCCGCCTTGGCGACGCCCGCCGCCACGTGCGGCCGCGCCACGAAGGCGGCGTCGCCCATGATGGCGACGCGGCCGAACGCCATGCGTGGCGTTTCCAGATCGTAGATCGGCTGCAGGATCGGCTCCTCGATCAGCCGCACGATTTCGCGCATGCGCGGCGCGATCAGGCGCTCGGCATCCGCGCGCATCTCGGCGATCGCCTCGCGACGGATCAGCGGCGGTGGAATCGAGATCGCATGCGTCGTGCCGCTCTCGTCGGTGAGCAGCCACTGCAGCTTGCTGCGCTCGTCAGCCGGGCGGTACCAGACCACGTTGTAGCGGCGATGGCTGGGCCGCAGATCGTTGTCGGGTCCGGCCACCGGGTAGCCCAAAAACTGCTCGCCCGGCGGCAGGCAGAACGACATGTATTCGAACAACTCGCGATGTGTTTCCGGCGCGAAGGCGCTTTCGGGGATCAGCGCGCGCCATGCCACGTAGCCGGCATAGAGCGGCACCAGGTCGGGCAGGAGCTGCTGGCGCACGGTGGAGCGGATGCCGTCGGCGCCCACCAGCAGGTCGCCGTGCTCGCGGCTGCCGTCGGTGAGGTGCGCCATGACGGCATCGCTGGCCTGCTCCAGGCGCATCAGGCCCCGGCCACGGTGATAATTTTGCGCCGGAAACGCGTCGCGCAGGCAGCGATAGACGCGCTCCCAGGCGGTGAGCACCTGTGGGCATTCGATCTCGCCGGTCAGCCGGCCCGAGGCATCGAAAATTTTTCGCGTCGTGATGTGGACGCCGAGGTCGGGCGGATCGATGCCGATCGAGCGCAGCGTCTCGATCAGCTCGGGCTGGGCCACGATGCCGGCGCCGCGGCCGGCCAGTTCTCCCTCAACCCGCTCGTACACGTCGACCGCCCAGCCAGCGCGCCGCAGCAGCAGCGCCGCCAGGAGCCCGCTCATGGAGCCGCCGACGACCAGGGCGCGGCGTGACGTGGCGTCATTCAAGGGTTTCGTTCCTGCCGGTTCTCAGGGGGAGAAAACGCGCTATATAGGAGACCTGCTTTTGCTGGAGGAATGATATGGCCCTGTCGATGGTGGATAAAGCCGCGGAACGTTCGGACAAGAGTGCGTGGCCGGCCGAGATCGAGGCGGAGTTCGAGCGCGAGGCCAAAAACCCCAATCCGTGCGTGGGCACCACCCTGGTATCGGAGAGCAACCGGGTGCGGGTATGGATGATCCGGCTGGCGCCCGGCGAGCGCATCGGCTTCCACCGCCACGTGCTCGACTATTTCTGGACCTCGGTCACCGGCGGGCGCGGCCGCCAGCACGTGCATGACGGCACCACGGTGGAATACACCTACCAGCCGGGCGAGACGCGCCACGAGACCTACGGGCCCGGCCAGTTCAAGGTACACGACCTCGAGAATCTCGGCGACAAGGAGATGGTCTTCATGACCATCGAGTTCCTCAACAGCGCCAACAAGCCCATGCCGGTGCCCGACCACGTGCGCGTGGCGGCCGCCGCTTAAAGACGCGTCGAGGTCTCGAACATCGCAACTCGGGGTGCCATGAAGGACGACGCCCTGGTTGCTTCAGCTTCCGCTCTCCCACGCATCGCGGCCGGCGCCGCCACCCTGGTGGCGGCGGTGGTCGGCGCCGTGCTGGCGCGCCTCGGCGGGCTGCCGCTGCCGTGGCTGCTGGGCTCATTGTTCGCCACCGCGCTGGTCGGCCTCCTGGGCGCGCCGATTCAGCCGATACGCTACGGCCGCACCATCGGCCAGGTGGTGATCGGCGCCGGCATCGGCGTGCAGTTCAACATCACCGTGATCCTCACGCTCCTGTCGCTCGTGCACCTGATGGTCGCGGTGGCCGTGGTGTCGGTCGTGGTGGGCGCGTGCGGCGCGCTGCTGCTCATGAGGCTGTCGCCCCTCGACAAGACCACGGCGTTCTTCGCCACCGTGCCGGGCGGCGTCGCCGAAATGGTCAACATCGCGCCACGCTACGGCGCCGAGCTCGAGCCGATCATGCTGGCGCAGACGCTGCGGGTCGGTCTGATCGTCGCCATTGCGCCGTTCCTGGTGATCCAGTTCTCGCACGGCGCCACCACGGCGGTGGCGCCCGGCATTCCCATGGACTGGCCCATCACCTGCGCGCTGCTCGCCGCCGCGGCACTGGGCGGCGCCGCCTTCGCGTCCTTCATGTTCCCCAACGCCTGGTTCATGGGCGCCATCGCGGTCGGCGTCGTGTTCGGGCTCATCGGCCTGGCGCAAGGGCGCATGCCCGCCCTTGTCCTCATCCCGGCGCAGATCCTCATCGGCGCGTCGCTCGGCGTCCAGTTCCGCCGCGAGTTCCTGACCCGTCTCGTCACCCTCATGATCGCTTCGAGCGTGGTCGTGGTCGTCGGCGCCACCGTCATGGCACTCATCGCTGCCGCCGTCGGGCTGGCGCTGGCGCTGCCGGTTCCCACCCTGGTGCTCGCTTTCGCGCCCGCCGGCATGGCCGAGATGGTGCTGACCGCAAAGCTCCTGGGGCTCGACGGCACCGTGGTGGCGGGCTTTCAGCTCGTGCGCATCATCGTCATCCTGCTGCTGGCGCAGCCGGCCTACCGCTTGTTCGCGCGGCTGGTGAAATGATGCATTAACGGCGAGCTCGGCGCGCTCCCACTCCCCAGTCCAGCGCGGTTTTCAAGCGCATTGCGACGTCACCGCTGCCGTGTTAGTGCGGGCGGCGAAATCCGCGATCATCATCCGGATGTCCGCTGCGGGTGTTGCCTGCAGGGGCCCGGCGCATGCCGCTACAGGAGAACTTTTCGATGGCGAAGAACACTCACAAGATCGGCTGGATCGGCATGGGCCGCATGGGCTACCCCATGGCCGAGCGGCTGCTCGATGCCGGCTACGACGTCTCGATCTGGAACCGCACGCGGTCGAAGGCCGAGCCGCTCGCCAAGAAGGGCGGCAAGATCGTCGACAACCTGTTCGACCTCAAGGGCGTCGACGTGCTGTTCTCCATCGTCTCGACGGGAAAGGATCTCGACCAGGTCTATTTCGGCAAGAACAGCGTCACCGGGTCGGGCGGAAAAGTGCCGCCGGTGTTCGTCGACTGCTCCACCATCGGGGTCGAGGAATCCGCCGCCATCCGCGACCGCCTGAAGCAGCTCGGCGCCGACTTCGTCGCCTGCCCGGTGAGCGGCAACGCCAAGGTGATCAAGGCCGGAAAGCTGTCCGCCGTCGCGTCCGGCCCGGAAGCAGCGTTCCGCGCCGCCGAGCCGATGATCCATGTGTTCGCACCGCGCGGCGTCTCCTACGTCGGCGAAGGCGAGCTCGCGCGCGTGTGCAAGATCGCCCACAACGTCATGCTCGGCGTCGTCATCGAGAACCTGATCGAGATCACGCTGCTGACCAACAAGATGGGCGTGCCGCGCCACGCCTTCCTGGCCTTCCTCAACAACAGCGTCATGGGCTCGATGTTCACGGCCTACAAGTCGCCGGCGCTGGTCAACCTCGACTGGACCACCACGTTCACACCGGAGCTGCTGCGCAAGGACCTCGACCTCGGGCTCGAGCTCGGGCGCGAGAACGACGTGATCATGCCAGTCACCGCCGCGGCGCGCGAGGTGATCCAGAGCCACTTCGGCGCCGCCACCCTGCAGAAGAACGCGGACGAATACCTGCAGAAGGATTTTGCCGCGCTGGCCGAGACCATGGCGCTCGCCTCCGGCATGAAACTCGAGAGCGAGCACAAGAACGTGCCCACCGGGCTGGAGAGCTGAGGCGGAACGAGGTCCAGCCATCTTCTCGGCTGTCATCCCGGCCGAGCGCCTATAGGCGCGAGGGCCGGGATCCACGACCATCGCGCTTGCAATACTGCCAACATTGATCTGTGATGCCGGGGTACCTGGATCCCGGATCGGCGCTGCGCGCCGTCCGGGATGACAACCGCCACTATCGTGCGGAGTGTCCCATGCCCTTCACGCTCTACAACGCGCCGCCGTCGACCTGCAGCCAGCGGGTCCGCTTCGTGCTCAATGCCAAACAGCTTCCGTTCACGGAGGTGAAGCTCGACCTGTTGGCGGGCGACCAGCTCAAGCCCGAGTATCTCAAGCTTAATCCCAACGGCGTGGTGCCGACGCTCGACCACGACGGCGCGATCATCATCGACTCTTCGGTCATCGTCGAATATCTCGACGAGGTGGCGCCGGCGCAAAGCTTCACGCCGCCGGAACCGGCCGAGCGCGCGCATATGCGTTCGCTCATGCGCTTCATTGACGAGATGCCGGCGGCGGCGGTGCGCGTGCCCACATTCAATCTCGCCTTCCTGCCGCGCTTTGCCGCCATGAGCGACGAGGAGTTTCAGGCCTTTGCCGAGGCCAAGCCGCTGCGCCGCGAGTTCATGCTGACCATGGGGCGCAAGGGCTTCCCCGACGCCGAGATGCAGGCCGCGCTCGCCCGCCTGCGCCGCACCTACGAGCGCATGGACGCCGAGATCGCCCGCAGCGGCGGCCCGTGGCTCCTGGGCAAAGAGATCACGCTCGCCGACATTTCCGTGATGCCGGCACTGGTGCGCATGGCCGACCTCGGCCGCGCCGGGGACTGGCAGGACCTGCCGCGCGTCGTGCGCTGGTTCGACGAAATCCGCGCCCAGCCGGCCTTCGCCCTGACCTACTATCCGGGCTCGCTGCTCAGCGAGCGCATGCCGCATCTGCGCCAGAGCAGCGCCGCGCGCGCATAGCGCGACCGGTTGCGGCGGCATCGCGTGCTTGCCAATCTCCTCGAGCACCAGAGGGGAGGGCGCCCGTGCTTACAGCCGAGAAGAACCAAATGCTCACCCGCGTCGGGCCGGGCACGCCGATGGGCGCGCTGCTGCGGCGCTACTGGCAGCCGATCGCCGGCGCATCGGAGCTTGGCGAAAAAAATCCGATCAAGCCGATCCGGCTCATGGGCGAGGACCTCGTGCTCTACCGCGATCTCGGCGGGCGTTACGGCCTGGTCGACCGCCACTGCCCGCACCGGCGTGCCGATCTCCTCTATGGCTGGGTGGAGGCGACCGGCATCCGCTGCAGCTACCACGGCTGGCTGTTCGACGAGAGCGGCCGCTGCCTGGAGCAGCCGTATGAGGACGTGGCCAATGCCAACCCGCGCGCCAGGGAGCGCTGTGCCACCACGGCCTATCCGGTGCGCGAGCTGGCCGGCCTGTTGTGGGCCTATCTCGGGCCCGAGCCAGCGCCCGAGCTGCCCGAGTGGGAGCCGTTCACCTGGCCCAACGGCTTTCGCGAGATCGTGCTCGCCGATGTGCCGTGCAACTGGTTCCAGTGCCAGGAGAACTCGATCGATCCGGTGCATTTCGAATGGATGCACGACAACTGGAGCCTACGCCTCACCGGCCGCGACGGCGCGGCGCCAAAACATCTCAGGATCAAGTTCGAGGAGTTCGAGCACGGCTTCGTGTACAAGCGCGTGCGCGAGGGCCAGAGCGAGAGCGACCGCTACTGGACGGTCGGCCGTGTGGCGCTGTGGCCGAACGGTTTCTTTCTCGGCAGCCATTTCGAATGGCGCGTGCCGGTGGATGACGAGAACACGCTCAGCGTGGCGTGGTTCTTCATGCGCGTGCCCAGAGAACGCGAGCCTTTCGTGCAGCAGGACATCCCGACCTGGGTGAGCCCGATCAAGGACTCGTCCGGCCGCTGGATTTCCAGCCACGTCATCAACCAGGACATCGTCGCCTGGGTTGGCCAGGGCACCATCGCGGACCGCACCAAGGAGAACCTGCGCTCGAGCGATGTGGGCATCACCATGATGCGCCAGCGGCTGTTCGAGGAGATGGACGCGGTTGCGGCGGGGCGCGATCCCAAGGGCGTCATCCGCACCGCCAACGCGGCGCAGTGCATCGCGCTGCCCAACATGGCGCGCGAGGTCAATACCGAGGGCATGGCGCTCGCCGAGTTCGACAATTTTCCGCTGCTCAAGGCGCGCCTCAAGGAATTCCGCCATCACTACGGCCAGCCGCCGCACGTGCGCCGCGCCTTTCAGGAGGCGATGGGGATCGCGGCGGATTGATCATTGGGTCATCGATGTTTCTGCTGTCATCCCGGCCGAGCGCCAAAGGCGCGAGAGCCGGGAACCATGTATCCCCGTCTGGATAAATTGCTGATGCCGGGATACTTGGATCCCGGATCGGCTCGCTGATGCGAGCCGTCCGGGATGACAGTGGAGAGGTCGTGCCGCTACAGAATCTCCACATCCCGCGCACGGATGATCTTTTCCTGGCGGAACATGGTCTCGAGGCGCCTGCGGCAGTGCCGCCGCCATGTCCTGTCGAGGTCGGGGCGGCGTCACATCGACACCACGATGTCGTCGCGGTGGGTCTCGCCTTCGCTCTCCCACAGGCCGTGCGCGGGCGCGCGGGTGAACGCCGAGCCAGGGTTTCGCCAGCGAGTTGACAGACGAGGAGCGTGGCGAAGGCGGCCAGCATGCCGCCGGCTCAGGAACGCCCCTTCAGCATTCCGGCGATCCCGAGATCTTCGTCGAGGTCCGGCCAGTGAATGCCCATCGGCATGATTTCGTATTTGGCGCGCTGCTCAGGCGTGGCGTTCTTCAGGCGCGGATACCATTCAAGCGGCGTCGCGATCTTGCGGCCATCGACGAGTGTTACCACCAGTTCGCTCGCCGTGAACTCGACCGCGCGTGCACGAAGGTCGCCAACATTAATCTCCAAAGTAGTCATTCCAGCTCGCCAGCAGTTCTTCGCGATGTGATCGCAGATGACGGATAATATCGCCGAGTTCGTGTGCAGGAAACCCGATATTCACCGCGACGGTAAGGTCATGAAGCCAGAATTTGGCTTCCCGGTCGCCCTGACGGACATGCACGTGCGCAGGTTCGTCGCGTTCATTCGAATAGAAAAAAGCCCGATAGGAACTCCAGCGCAGAGCGGTTCGCACGTCCCCTCACACGGCAACCGGGCTCAATACCTGTGGCTGATCGGCAGCTCCTCGGCCGGGAACAGCGTGATCACGCGGCAGCCCTTGTCGGTGACCACCACTTCCTCCTCGATGCGCGCGGCCGAGAACCCGTCCTTGGCCGGGCAATAGGTTTCGAGCGCGAAAACCATGCCTTCCTTGATCTCGGTCGGGTGATCCATCGACACGACGCGCGAGATGATCGGCCGCTCGTGCAGCGCTAGGCCGAGCCCGTGGCCAAACTGCAGCCCGAACGCCGCCATCTCGTCCGGGAAACCGAACTCCGGCGCCTTCGGCCACACCGAGCACACCTTGTCGGTGGTGACGCCGGGCGTGATCAGCGCGATGGCGTTGTCGAGCCACTCGCGCGCCTTCTTGTAGGCGTCGTGCTGCACCGGCGTGGCGCGCCCGACATTGAAGGTCCGGTAGTAGCAGGTGCGGTAGCCCATGAACGACTGGAGAATGTCGAAGAACGCCTGGTCGCCCGGGCGCAGCATGCGGTCGGTGAAGTTGTGCGGGTGCGGGTTGCAACGCTCGCCCGAGATGGCGTTGATCGCCTCCACGTCATCGGAGCCGTTGCGGTAGAGGAATTCGTTCACCTTGGCGACGATGTCGTTCTCACGCACGCCAGGTTTGAGCTCCTCGTTGATCAGGTGGTAAGCGCCGTCCACCATGGCGGCGGCGCGGTTGAGAAGCGCGATCTCGTCGATGTTCTTGACCTCGCGCGCCTCCAGCATGGTCTGCTGGCCGTCGACGATCTTCAATCCCGCCTTCTCCAGCTCGAACATCATCGGCGGCTCGATGATGTCGACGCCGACCGGCATGTTGCCGACGCCCGCCTCGCGGATCAGCGCCGCTATTTCCTCGGCGTGGCGCTTCATCAGGCCGAAGGACGGCGACACCGTGCCGCGCAGGCCAATCAGCCCGGCCTTGCAGTTCTCGGGCTTGAGCCACGGCACGTAGAGCTTGTGGTGCACGGCGGCGGAGCCGAAGTCCCACAGGATCGGGTCGCCGTCGCGGGTGAGCAGTGCCCAGCGGCACAACTTGTCGCGCTCCCACTCGCCGATCTTGGTCGACGTGATGTAGCGGATGTTATTGACGTCGAACACCAGCAGTGCGCCGAGGTCGGATTTCTCCAGCGCTTGCTTGACGCGCGACAGCCGGTAGCGGTGTAGGCGCCGGTAGTCGACGCGTTCCTCGAAATCGACCCCCATGGTGCCGAGCGCCGGCAGCGCGCGCGCCCAGTTGTAGCGCGGGTTGATGTCCTCGGCCCGGATCTGGATGGGTTCGCGGGTGCGCTCGTCCATGACACTCTCCCTCGGAAATCTTGCCTCGCGCCCAGGATCGCGCCAACCCGGGCGGCTGTCCAATGGGCCGTGGGCGGATAGGTTGCTCAGGCCGCCGGAACGTCGCTGCCCGACACGTAGGATCGCTCGATCAGCTGGCGGATCAGGAGCTCCAGATCGAGCCGGGTGAAGGGCTTTGGAAGCACCGCGAACTCGTTGCGCAGCAGTTCCGGATGCCCGGGATACCCGGTCGTAATCAAAACCTTCAGCGTCGGCAAGATCGCGACCGCTTGGCCGGCCAGCGCGATCCCGCTCATCCCGCCGGGCATCGCCACGTCGGTGAACAGGATATCGATCGGGTTGCCGGTCCGCACCAGGGCCAGCGCCTCCGGCCCGTCGCGGGCCACCAGCACCTGATGGCCGAGGTCGAGCAACATCGCGACCGAAGTCTGGCGCACCTCCGGATCGTCCTCTACCACCAGGATGGTGGCGGCGCGGACGAGCTTCGGCGCGCCGGCAAGATCACCAGTTTCCGTCACAATGCTCTCGTGCGACCGCGGCAGCAGGATCGACACGCGCGTGCCGCGTCCGGCTTCGCTGTCGATGGCGATCGATCCGCCCGACTGCTGCACGAAGCCGTAGACCTGGCTCAGGCCCAGGCCCGTCCCCTTGCCCGACTCCTTGGTGGTGAAGAACGGTTCGTACACACGCGCCAGCGTCTCCGGCGCCATGCCGCATCCGCTGTCCGCGATCTGCAGCTCCACGTAGGCGCCAGGACTGAGCTGCGGTGCCTTCAGGCGGCCGTCGCCGGCCTGCAGCACCACGTCGCGCAGCGAGAATTTCAGCGTGCCGCCATGGGGCATGGCGTCCCTGGCGTTGACCGCCAGGTTGAGCACCGCGGCTTCGAACTCGCTGACATCGACGCGCACCGGGCACGGATCCTCGGTGAGGTCGAAGGTCAGTGTGATGCTCTCGGGCGCCGAGTGCTCGATCAGCATGCGCGTGCGTTCCAGCGCGGTCGTGAGGCTCACGGTCTTGGGATTGAGCATGTGACGGCGCGAGAACGCGAGCAGCTGGCGCGTCAGGCTGGTGGCGCGTTCCGACGCGTAGCGGATCGAGCGCAGCAGCCGCCGGACGGATTTGATGTCGTCGCGGCGGTCGGCGAGGTCGAGATTGCCGGAGATGACGGTCAACAGGTTGTTGAAGTCGTGGGCGATGCCGCCGGTCAGTTGTCCGACCGCCTCGAGCCGCTGCGCCTGCAGCAGCGAGGCCTCGGCGCGCTCCCGCTTCTCGATTTCCTGCTCGAGCGCCCGCGTGGTCCGCGTCAGGCTTTCGTGCGCGAGCGCCTCCTGCTTGGCGCGCCGCAACGCAAACCAGGCGGTGACGAACAGGCAGAATCCCACGACAAAAGCCAGCGCCGCTGCCTGTGACGCCGTCTCCAGCCATTCGGCCGTGATCGAGCGGTCGTCGATGCCGTAGACCGCGTAAACAGGATAGCCCCGCACCTTCATGAAGCCGTACAGGCGCTCCAGGCCGTTGAACGGCGAGCGCGCAAAGAAAGTGCCGCGGTCGCCTTGCAGCTTCTGCATGAACAGGCTGCCGGCGGGGATCTTGCTGCTGCCCGTGCCGAGCGCCGGATAACGTACCAGGATGTTGCCGTCGTCCCGCACCAGTGCGATGGCGAAACGGTCCTCCAGCATGCCGAGGCCACGATAGTAGTCCTCGAAGTAGCGGACATAGGCGGAAATCCCGATCACGCCGTCGAAGTGGCCGTCATCGGTACTGCGGCGGATGCTGAAGTTGAAGATCGGGTCGTGGCTTACCTTCCCGGTATAGGCCTGCCCGACATAAAGGCCCTGGTTCGCGCGCCGCTGCTCGAAGTAGTAGTCGCGATCGGAGAAGTCGACGGGCGGTGAGGGAAACTGGCGCGTCGTCAGCGGACCGAAGCCGTTGCGGTCGATCACGAAGATCGCCCCCACCTGCTCGCTCGATGTCTCGAGCTTCTTCAGCTCGTCCCACAGGTCCTTGGAGGTGGCGATCTGTTCCCAGGTTGCCCCGCGCAGCTTCTGGTCGGCCGTATGCAGCACCAGCCCCATGGTCTCGAAGACCTTGAGCGTATGTTCCTGCACGACCGAGGCCAGGCGCTGCGCCCGGTCCTGCGCGGCGCGCACATACTCCTTGTGGGTATGCCTGGCGAATAATCCGAAGGCGACGATGGGGACGACGACTGACGCAACGAGCAACGCTCGTATCAACTTCAACAGCATTCGGCCAATCCGTTCCTCCCCGCAGCTGCCGACATGTACTGCAATACTCCTGTGGCGACAACGCGACACGGCGGCAGTCGCCACAAGGCATTGCCAGGGCTCGCAAAACACCGCAGGCGCGGGCACCGGCGGCGCGCCGGCCCGAAGGGCGATGCTTGACACGGCATTGCGGCCGCGTGAGACCCCGGCCACAGGGGAAAACCACGATGGCGACCCGATTCGCTCGCGTGCCGGTGTGCCGGCTGGCCTTGATGGCGCTCGTCGCGGCGGGGCTGATCGCACTCGTGCCGACAGCGCCGGCCTGGGCGCAGCCCGCATCGTCACAGCCGACGGCTTCACAGCCGGCATCGGCGCAGCCGACACGGCCGTCGCCGCTCGCGGCGCTGGACCCGTTCCGGTTCGAGCTCGACCAGATCGAGACCGCGATTGGCCGCGAGGGCATCGGCGACGATTCTCTGGTCGAGCTGCGCGACCGCATCGGAGGCGTGCGCGACGGCCTGCGCGGGCGCACCGATGCGCTCGAGCCGCAGATCAGCGAGGTCGATACGCGCCTCAAGCAGCTCGGGCCGGCGCCGCCGGCTACCGCTCCGCCCGAGGATGCCGGACTGGCGGCGGAGCGTGAGCGCCTCACCAAGGTGTTTGGCGAGCTCGACGCCACGCTGCGCCAGGCGCGGCAGCTGGCGCTGCGCGCCGACCAGCTCACCGACCGCATTACCGACCGCCGCCGTGCCATATTCACCCAACGCCTGTTCAAGCGCACGCCGAGCGCGCTGCAGTTCACCTTCTGGCGCGACGTCGCAGACGCGGCGCCGCAGGAGCTGCGCAGCGTCGGCTATCTGGTCCAGTCGTGGTGGAGCTACGCCTACGAGACCGGGGGCGTGAGCGGCATCATCCTGGCCGCCGTGACGCTGGTGGCGCTGGCGGCCGCCGCCACCGTGTTCGTGCGCTGGTGGCGCCGGCGCGAATTCGTACCGCGGGTGGAGACGCGCTTCGCCAAGGCGCTGGCCGCGCTGATCTCGACCCTCCAGGTCGGCCTCACGGCGCCGCTGTGCGCGGGCGCCGTCCTGCTCGTGTTCGACGCCTGCGGGCTCATCCCGCCGCCAATCTGGCACATCGGCAAGGGCCTGGTCACCGCGGTCGCCATCGCGTCGTTCAGCCATGGCGCCGTGGCTGGCCTGCTGGCGCCGGGCACACCGGCGCGCCGGCTCGTGCCCATCGACGACGTCACGGCTCGCCGCCTGACGCACCGGTTCGCCTGGGCCATGCGGGTGCTGGGTGCCGCGATCTTCCTCAACGTCATCCACCGCGCCGTGGTGGCGCCGGTGTCGTTGACCATCGCCACCAGCGCGCTGTTCGCCGTCATCGTGGTGGCGATCGTCGCCAGCACGCTGCTGCGCGTGCGCGAGAGCGCTCCGGCCGAGGCAATCGCGGGCCACGCGGGCGCGCAATGGATCCGGGCGGCGGCGTGGCTGGTCGTGGCCGCCATCCTGGTGGCGCTGGCGCTCGGCTATATCGGCTTCGCGGCGTTCCTCGCGAGCCGCCTGCTCATCGTACTGGCGGTGCTGGCCGAGCTCTGTATCTGCCTGATCTTCACCGACGCCCTGTTCACAGAGGTGCTGACCGGGGACACGCCACGCAACCGCGCCATTGCGGCGACCTTCGGCATCGGCCCGCGCGGCGTCGAGCTGATCGGCACGGTGCTGTCGGCCGTGGTCCGCATCCTCCTCGTCCTGGTGGCGATCTTCCCCGTCCTCGGCCGTTCCGGCATGTTCGCCGCCGACATGTTCGGCACCGTGCAGGGCGCGGTGTTCGGCTTCCGCATCGGCGAAATCACCATCTCGCTCACCGCCATCCTCGGCGCCTTCGCCGTGCTGCTCATCGGCATCCTGGCGACGCGCGCCGTGCAGCGCTGGCTGCAGACGCGCTTCCTGCCGCGCACCGGGCTCGAGCCCAGCCTGCAGCTCTCGGTGTCCACCATCATCGGCTATATCGGCGTCATCGCGGCGCTCACCTTCGCGCTCGCCGCACTCGGCATCGACGTGCAGAAGATCGCCCTGATCGCCGGCGCGCTGTCGGTCGGCATCGGCTTCGGCCTGCAATCGATCGTGTCGAACTTCGTCTCCGGCCTGATCCTGCTCGCCGAGCGGCCGATCCGCGTCGGCGACTCCATCGTGGTCAAGGGCGAGGAAGGCTACGTGCGGCGCATCAGCGTGCGTGCCACCGAGATCGAGACGTTCGACCGCGCCAGCGTCATCATCCCGAACTCCGAGCTGATCACCGGCGTGGTGAAGAACTGGACGCACGGCAATCCGACCGGCCGCATCATCTGCAAGGTCGGGGTGAACTGCGATGCCGATCCGGAAGAGGTGCGCGACATCCTGCTCAGCTGCGCGCGCGATCACCCGCTCGTGCTGGAAACGCCGCCGCCGCGCGCCTTCCTGGTGTCGCTCGACAGCACACTGCAGTTCGAGCTGCGCTGCGTGGTCGGCCATGTGGACAACGGCCTGCCAGTGAAGAGCGACCTGCATTTCGAGATTCTGCGCCGCTTCCGCCTGGCCAAGATTGCTATCCCCAATCCCCAGTACGAGGTGCGGATCCTCGACGGCAGCGGTGCGGCGGCCGAGCCGCAGATGCTCGCCGCCAAGCCCGAGCGGGCGTAGAAAATTCACGTTTTGGTCATTGTTCCGTGCGCACGTTCGCGGGACGGACGCGGGGAATCGGAATGGGTGTAGGGCGTTTCTGCATTGTCGTGCGCATGCTGATGCTGGCAACGGCGGCGGCCGGCGTGGCCGGCTGCGCCGCCGACGTGGCGCCGACCGTGAGCGAGCCCGGCTTCTACAAGAACCTCGCCCAGGCGGGTGTCGTGCTCGATGCGCCGGCGGCCGCCGCCATGATCTCCAACTACCGGCAGAACAACGGGCTCTCCACGGTCGCACTCGATCCCACCCTGATGCGGCTGGCGCAGGAGCAGGCGCAGGCCATGGTGGCGCGCAACAAGATGGACCACGACGTGGCGCGTCCGTTCAAGACGCGCATCCAGGGTTCCGGCTTCGACGCCAAGATCGCGGCGGAAAACGTCTCGGCCGGCTACCACACCATCGCCGAGGCGTTTTCCGGCTGGCGCGACTCGCCGCACCACCGCGCCAACATGCTGCTCAAGGGCGCCACCCATATGGGCATCGCGGCGATCTATGCGCCCGGCAGCAAGTACCGCGTGTTCTGGGCCCTGATCCTGGCGGCCCCGGACGACAAGCCGGGCTAGCGAAAGAAAACGCGGCTGTCATCCCGGACGGCGCGCGGCGCGCAGCGCCAAAGCGCGCCGATCCGGGATCCAAGTACCCCCGGTGTTGCCGGTTCTCGCCAGCGTTCTTGCCATTGTCGCAGTGATACATGGATCCCGGCTCTCGCGCTTCGCGCTCGGCCAGGATGACAAGGGAGAGGTTGCACGTCCAGGCAATGATAGCCCCGATGAATTAAAGCAAATCCGGGCCATCGCCCGCCGAAGGGCCATGCGTACCGCGTTCGGCCAATTCCATTGTGTCGATCCGTGCACTAGCATCGGGCGATATCGGGCCGTCCGGGCTCGTGTTGCCGGAGATCACGCCATGCCGCGTCGTATCGCGATGCTCGCATCCATTCTCTGTCTTGCGGTCGGCGCGGCGCACGCGCAGGACAGTTTTCCGGTGCGGCCCGTGAAGGTCATCGTGCCCTATGCGCCCGGCGGCGCGGTGGACATCGTCGCGCGCATCGTCACCGAGCAGATGCGGCAGGCGCTCGGCCAGCCTTTCGTCATCGAGAACAAACCGGGTGCGTTCGGCATCCTCGGGCTTGAGGAACTGGCGCGCGCAAAGGCCGACGGCTACACGCTGATGTTCGGCAACAACAACGCCAACGTGATCACGCCCATCCTCTATCCCGGCAAGATGCGCATCAACGCGGAAAAGGACATCGTGCCGGTGGCGCGCGTGGCCGATCTGCCGGGTTTCCTGATCGCCACGATCAAAAGCTTCCCGCCGACGAATTTTGCCGAGTTCATCGCCTATGCGAAGCAGAATCCCGGCAAAGTCCGGTTCTCCAGCGTCGGCGTCGGCAGCTTCCCGCAATACGACATGGAGATCCTGGCGCGGCGCGCCGGGCTCCAGCTCGTGCACATTCCCAACAAGGCAGGCGCATCGGGCATGCTCAACGATCTCGTCAGCGGCGATGCCCAAGTGGCGTTCCTCAATGTGGCGACGCCGGCGTCGATGATCAGGGCCGGGCAGTTGCGGCCCCTCGCCGTCATCACCGAGAAGCGCATGCCGGACTATCCCGACGTGCCGACGCTCGCCGAGCTCGGCTTCCCTGGCATCGGGACAGTGCAGTGGCTGGCCATCTTTGCGCCAAGTGGCGTCGCGCCGGGCGTGATCGAGACGATTCACAAGGCTGCCACCGAGGCGGTCGGATCGCCCGCCGTCCTGGAAAAGTTCAAGGCGCAGTCGTTGCGCGCCGTACCCACCGGCTCGCCGGACGAGGCGAGGCAATTCGTGCGCGCCGAGTTCGACCTATGGAACCGGATCACCCGCGAGGTGAAGATCGACCTGCCGGAATAGCAGCGCTTGCTCGCGGCCGGCACTGGACCCGGCGAGGCGCTCGTTTTAGCTTCCCGCACCGTGAGCCTGCTGCCCGACATCCGCGACTACGACGCGCTTCTTCGCGCGTTCCGATGGCGCGTCCCTCAGCGCTACAACATCGGCGTCGCCGCGTGCGACGCATGGGCGGACCGCGAGCCCAACCGGCTCGCGATCCTGCACACCCGCCCCGGTCGCGACGAAAAAATCACCTACGGTTGGCTGAAGGAGACCTCCAACCGGCTCGCCAACGTGTTGCGTGCGCACGACGTCAAGCGCCGCGACCGCGTGGCCATCCTGCTGCCACAGATGCCCGAAGTGGCGGCGATCCATATCGCCATCTACAAGCTCGCGGCCATTGCGCTGCCGCTGGCGGCGTTGTTCGGCGTCGACGCCATCCGCTATCGCCTGGAAAATGCCGGCGCCCGCGCGCTCATCACCAATGCGCAGGGGCTCGCCAAGCTCGCCGAGATTTCTCCGCTGCCGCCCGTGATCCTGTCGACCGATGGGCCGGCCGACGGCGCTATTGGCTTCGCCGAGACGCTGGCGCGCGCCTCTTCCGATTTCCTGGCGGCAGACACGTCGGCCGACGATCCCGCCATGATGATCTACACGTCAGGCACCACCGGGCCGCCCAAAGGCGCGCTGCACGCGCACCGCGTCCTGCTCGGGCATTTTCCCGGCATTCAGATGCCGCACGATTTCTTTCCGCGGGCCGGCGACCGGTTCTGGACGCCGGCCGATTGGGCGTGGGCCGGCGGCCTGCTCGACTGCCTGCTGCCGAGCCTGGCGTTCGGCGTGCCGGTGGTGGCGCATCGCTTCGAGAAGTTCGATCCCGAGGAAGCGTTCGCCGTGATGGCGCGCACCGGCGTGCGCAACGCCTTCATCCCGCCGACCGCGCTGCGCATGCTGCGTTCGGCGTCGCCTCAGCGCCGCGACGTGAACCTGCGCAGCGTCGGCTCGGGCGGCGAGGCGCTCGGTGCCGAGACGCTGGACTGGGGCCGCTCGGCGCTCGGGCTTTCGATCAACGAGTTCTACGGCCAGACCGAATGCAACCTGGTGGCGGCCTCCTGTGCCCTGATCGGCGTGTCGCGGCCAGGCGCCATCGGCAAGCCGGTCCCGGGCCATGACGTCGCGGTCATCCACGCGGATGGGTCGCGCGCAGCGCCGGGCGAACTCGGCCAGATCGCCATAAAACGTCCCGATCCGGTGATGTTTCTCGAATACTGGGACCGCCCTGACGCGACGCGCGAAAAGTTCATCGGCGACTGGATGACCACCGGCGACCAGGGCTGCTTTGACGACGACGGCTATCTGCATTTCGTCGGCCGCGACGACGACGTCATCACGTCGTCGGGCTACCGCATCGGGCCGGGCGAGATCGAGGATTGCCTGATCCGCCATCCGTCGGTGTTCCTGGCAGCGGTGGTGGGGAAGCCGGATCCGGTGCGCACGGAAATTGTCAAAGCCTTCATCGTGCTCAAGGCCGGGCAGACGCCTTCGGAACAGCTCGCCACCGACATCCAGTCCTTCGTCAAGACGCGGCTGTCGGCGCACGAATACCCGCGCGAGGTCGCCTTCATCGACACCATGCCGATGACCACGACCGGCAAGGTGATCCGCAGATTGTTGCGGGAGAAGGCCTAGTCTAGCTAGTTCGTAGGGTGGGTTGAGGCGCGTGCCGCAGCGTATGGGTTTGATCGCGGTGTCGCGCGCCGAAACCCACCAGCCGCCATTTAGCATCGGTGGGTTTCGGCGTGCTACGCTGTGGCTTCGCCCGTAAGCCGAGTGTGACGCCTTAACCCACCCTACTGCGCCGGCTTGATCCGGTCGCGCAGCATCTTGGCGCCGGCGATCGCCATGCGGCGCAGCCGCTCGAGCCCGCTCGCCAGCGCAAACACCGGCGGCTCCGCGCCGGTGGCGATGAGCCGGTCGCTCAAGGCGAGGCGCTCGCGCCAGAGGTGATCGATCATCGGGTGATCGGCGGTGGCGCAGGAGTCGACCGATGCGATCGTGCGGTCGGCGAGCAGCGACTCCGTCGCCTCCAGCATCAACTGCACGCCCGGGGACGCGCGGGCAAACTCCTCGTCGTAGGCGATCTTCCAGGTCCAAGCCTTGTCGCCGCTGCGCAGCGTCACGGCGGCCGCGATGGCGTTGCCGCCGACGCGCAGGCGGTCGATGCGCACCTTTCCGTCCGCCGCCAGATCCGCCATGGCGGCCTCGATGAAGGCGTGGATGCTCTGGTTCTTGGCTGCCGCCGTGCCGGCGCGGCCCTTCCAGCCGCGCGCCTCCAGCTCGAGGAAGTCGTGTAGCGCGTCGACGACCCCGGTGGGGCTGGTGGCGGCGTCGATCTTCAGCGTTCCCATGTCCGCCAAGCGATGGCGCTGCCGGCGCAGCTCCTTGCGCTTCTTGGCGCCCACGGCCTGCTCGACATAGCCGGCGCGCTCGTCGCCGGGCGCCAGCAGGGCGCGGCGATGACGTCCGATCGAGGCCGCCGCCATGTCGCGGCGCGCCAGTACCGCCGCGAGCGCGCCGGCGAACGGCCCGTCTTCCGGCAGCAGCGGCAGCATGGCGAGGCCGGGCAAGGCGCCGTCGTCGGTCACGTAACCGAGCCACGCCGCAATGACGGCAGCAGCTTCGTCGCGGTCCACCAGCGGCGTGCCCAGCGGCCCGTACGGATGCGTCCACCCGGTCAGCACCGCGAGGCCGCACGGGCGCTCGACGCGCGCCGGAAAGAAGCCGAGGAGCCGGTCGGCATGCGACCACACCAGCACGGCGCCGAGGCTGCGTCCGAACACCGTTGCCGCCGGAAGGGCAAAGCCCGGCTCGTAGAACACGTTGGGCTCGAGTGCCTGTGCCGCCAGCGCGCGCCATTGCGGCACGATCGCACTCCACGCGGCGAGCGGCCGCCACTCGGCACGCACCGACGAATCCGATTGCGACGTGGTCGCCGTGATGTCGTTCATGCTCGGCTGCCGCTGCCCGGCGTGTGCGGGGGACGGGTCCGCGGCAAATCCTAAAACATGTCGCCCCGAAGCGGAACCGTCACGTCTCGGGCGCGTGCTGTCTTCCCCACACGAAAACATGCAGGCCCAGGCGGCGTTTGGTCACGAAGAACAAGAGGATCGATTCGACCAGCACGGCCGATGCGGTGGCGATGGCGGCGCCGAGCGCGCCGAAGGGCGGGATCAGCAGCACGCACAGGCCGAGGTTGGCGGCGAACGCGACCGCGTAGACCAGCGCGCAGGCGCGCTGCTCGCCCAGCATGTTGAGCAGCCGTTCCACCGGCCCCACGGCGGCGCGCGAGAGGAGCCCGACGGCGAGAATGAACATCAGCCCGTAGCCGGCAGTGAACTGCGGCCCGAACAGCCACAGGAACGGCCGGCCGAGCGCCAGGATGAGGATGGTGGCGGCGAGCGACGGCCAGAACGTCCAGCGGATCGCGTCGGCCAGGAAGGCGGCAAGCCGCGCGCGGTCGCCGGCCACGTGATATTCGGTAAACTTGTGGGTGGCGGCAGCCGCGACGGAGAAATTGACGAAGGCGACCAGGGCCAGCGTCTTGGCGGCGGCGTAGTACAGGGCTACCTCGTCGGGCGTGCGGAACTGCTGCAGCACGAGGATGTCCGCATAGGTGAGGAGCAGATAGAAGCTTCCCACCATGAAGATCGGGATGGCGGTGCGGAACCAGGTGGCGATCGCATAGGCCTTGGGCCCGCGCGCCACCTTGGTGCGCAGGCTGCGGTCCAAGAGCACGAGCTGCACCATGGCGTTGAGCCAGGTCGCCACCACGGCCGCCACCATGGCGGTGGTGGCATTGGCCGGCAGGCCGGCGAGGTGTGCCACACCCATGACCGTGATGAGCACCAACGGCCGGCCGATATAAGGCGGCACGAGCGCCAGGTTGACCCAGTTGTAGGAACGCGCGATGCCGTCGAGCATGCTGGTCAGCGTGTAGAACGGCACTGTCGCGCATGCGAGGTAGAGCGGCACCACCAGGTAGCGGTCGAGCCACGGCTCGACCATCGCGACGCCGAGCGCCGCGAGGGCCGCCAGGGCGGTCGCCATGGCGATCGCCAGCCAGCGGCTGCTGACGAGGAAGCCGCGCAGCAGGTCGTACGCCTTGTGCTCGGCATATTCCGGGATGAAGCGCTGCGCTGCTACTGCGAGCCCGAAATCGGCGAGCGTTCCGATCAGCAGCACCCAGGTCCACACATAGACGTAGACGCCGAACTCGAAACTGCCCATCCAACGCGCCAGCAGCACCTGCGATAGATAGAGCAGGCCGGCGCTCGCCACACGGATCAGGAAGGCGGTGCCGGCGGTGCGTTGGGCGAGCGAGCGGTCGCTGCCGTCAGCCGCCCAGGCGCGCGCGCGCGCCAGCATGGCGGCGAACATCCGCATGCGCGAACGCGCGACATTCTCCGAGCCGGTCAATGCCACGCCAAGAATCCTCCGCGCCCGCGCGCTCGCCTCGACCGGCGGAATCTAGAAAGAAACCGTTAAGAATCTGTTGGGTGGGTGGGATGCGGCGGGTTGCGCAAAGGTTACGCGGCGCTCTGCGCGCGACCTGCAATCTCCGCCAGCGCCGCTTCGACAGCGCGGCGCTCGTCGGCATTGAGCGCCGCCTGCGGCGGCACCGGGTCGCCGACCGGATAGCCGAGAATTTGCAGCCCGGCCTTGATGCAGGCCGCGAGGTTGAAGCGCGCGAACGCCTCGTTGATGCGCCACAGGTCGCGCTGCAACGCCATCGCTTCCGGCCATCGCCCAGCGCGGCAGAGCTCGTAAAGCGCAACGCTCTGGCGCGGCACGAGGCAGGCCGGACCGGCCATCCAGCCGACGCCGCCGATGAGCATGACGCAGGCCGGAATGTGCGCCGAGGCGGAGAACACGTTCAGGCGCTCGCACCGGTTCATGATCGACAGCAGGCGGCCGGTGTTGGTGGAGGCGTCCTTGATGTAGCGGATGCGCGGATGCTCAGCGAGACGCGCGATCACATCGAGCGACAGGTCGCTGCGCTGGAATTGCGGGTTGGTGTAGAGCACGACCGGAATGTCGACGGCGTCGGCGATGGCGCGAAAATAATTTTCGACCTGCGCCTCATTCAGCGGGAAGTAGGCTTCGAGAATGGCAAGGATGCCGGCGGCGCCGAGGCGCTGGTACTCGCGCGCCTGCTCGACCGCGTCGGCGGTCGCGGTCGAGGCCACGCCGGCCACCACCGGCACGCGGCCGGCCGCCGCCTCGATGGTGGCCTGCACCACCGCGCGCCGTTGCGCGGCGTTGAGGTAGGCGAACTCGCCGGTCGAGCCGAGCGGCGTGAGGCCATGCACGCCGGCCGCGATGAGATCGTGGCAGAGGCGCTGCAGCACGTCGGTGATGACGCGCCCGGACGCATCGATCGGCGACACCAGATAGGGAAAGACGCCGTGGAACTCGGGCATGCGCGGCCCTAATCCTCCTCCGCCTTGAACCGGCCCAGGCCGCGCATCACGAACGGGGCCACCAGCGCGATGAATGCGATCGCCAGCAGCGTGGCCGAGATCGGGCTCTGCACCAGCACCAGCGGATCGCCCAGGCTGATGGACAGTGCGCGCCGCAGCTGGCTTTCCGCCACCGGCCCAAGGATCAGGCCCACCACCACCGGCGCGATCGGATAGTCGTAGCGGCGCATCGCATAGCCCATGAGCCCAAACACACCGAGCATGGTGAGCTCGACCACCGACGGTTTCGCCGCGATCGTGCCCATGGTGGCGAACACCAGGATGCCGGCATAGAGCCACGGCGTCGGGATCGCCAGCAGCCGCACCCAAAGCCCCACCAGCGGCAGGTTGAGCACCAGCAGCATGACGTTGGCGATGTACAGGCTGGCGATGAGGCCCCACACCAGGTCGGGCTTGTCGGCGAACAAGAGCGGCCCCGGGTTGAGCCCGTACTGCTGGAAACCGGCCAGCATCATGGCAGCGGTAGCCGAGGTCGGCAGGCCGAGCGTGAGCAGCGGCACCAGCGTTCCGGCGGCGGAGGCATTGTTGGCAGCTTCCGGTCCGGCGACGCCTTCGATCGCACCCTTGCCGAACTCCTCCGGGTGCTTGGTCAGGCGTTTTTCCGTCGAGTAGGAGAGGAACGTCGGGATTTCGGCGCCGCCTGCCGGCAGCGCCCCGATGGGAAAGCCGAACAGGGTGCCGCGCAGCCACGGCAGCCATGAGCGCTTCCAATCCTCGCGCGTCATCCACAACGAGCCGCGTACCGGCTCGAGCGTCTCCTTGGTGTGGCGATGGCGCGAGGCGACGTAGAGCGCTTCGCCCACCGCGAACAGGCCGACCGCCAGTGTCGTCACCTCGACGCCGTCGAGCAGTTCCGGGATCCCGAACGCCAGGCGCGCCTGGCCGGTGAGCTTGTCGATGCCGACCAGCCCGAGCGTCAGCCCGATGAACAGGCTGGTCAGCCCGCGCACGGGCGAATCTCCGAACGTCGCCGACACCGTGATGAAAGCGACGCACATGAGCGCGAAATAGTCTTCCGGGCCGAACTGCACCGCGACCTCGACCAGCCACGGCGCCAGGAAAGTGAGTCCGAGCGTGGCGATGGTGCCGGCCACGAATGACCCGATGGCCGCGGTGGCGAGCGCCGGCCCGCCGCGCCCGGCCTTGGCCATCTTGTTGCCTTCCAGCGCGGTCGCCATGGAGGCGCTCTCGCCCGGCGTGTTGATCAGGATGGCGGTGGTCGAGCCGCCATACATGCCGCCGTAGTAGATGCCGGCGAACATGATCAGCGAGCCGGCGGGGTCGAGCTTGTAGGTGACGGGCAGCAGCAGCGCGACGGTGAGCGCCGGCCCGATGCCGGGCAGCACGCCGACCGCCGTGCCGAGCAGGACACCGATCAGGGCGAACAGCAGGTTGGTCGGCTGCACCGCGACCGCCATGCCGTGAGCGAGCGACGCGAGCGTATCCACCGCAGCAACTCCGTCACAACAGCCGTTCGAGCGGCCCGGCCGGAAGCGAGAGCGTCAGCACCTTGTCGAACAACAGGTAGGCGACGAGGCCGAGCACGGCGCCGATGAGCAGATCCGTGAGGAAGGCGCGGCGCTCGAACGCCGCCGAGGTGGCGGCGAACAGGATGGCGGTGGCGGGAATGAATCCGCCGCCGAGGCCGATCAGCGCGATGAGCGCCGCCAGCCCGCCGAGGATGAGCAGTATCGGCTTGGGGTCGGCAGGCTCCGGCTCGGGCAGCCCGGTGGTGAAGGCGGTCACTAGGTTCCCGATCCCGAGCAGCGCGAGGCCGATCGCCACCACGATCGGCATCGCCTTCGGCCCGAGCCCGTAGGTGGAGGAAATCTCCAGGCGGCTCATGTCCCAGAACAGTATGAGCGCCAGCAGGAGCAGGACCGCGGCGATCGCAATCGCCGCTGGATCGGGCCGCCGCCTCGTGCCGGCTTCCTGCATGGTCACGACTTCACGAGACCGACGGATTTCAGCACGTCATGCACGCGCGCCTGCTCCTCCTTGAGGAATTTCGTGAACGCATCGGCCGGCTGGTAGGCGTCGTCCCAGCCCTTCTGCTTGAGAATGTCCTTCCACGTGGCCGACTTGGCCATTCTCTCGATGGCGTCGCCGAGCGCTTTCTTCTGCTCTGCCGTGATGCCGGGCGGCGCCATGACGCCGCGCCAGTTGGTGAGCACGAGATCGATGCCCTGCTCCTTGAAGGTGGGAATGTCGATGCCGGGGAGACGCTGCGGCGACGTCACGCCGAGCGCCCGCAGCTTGCCGGATTTGATCTGTCCTTCGTACTCGCCGTAGCCCGAGATGCCAGCCGTCACCTTGCCGCCGAGGATGGCGGCCAGCGACTCGCCGCCGCCGGAGAACGGGATGTAGTTGACCTTGGAGGCATCGGCGCCGGCGGTGCCGGCAAACAGCGCCGCCATGATGTGGTCGATGCCGCCGGCCGAGCCGCCCGCCCAGGTCACCTTGGACACGTCCTTCTTCACCGCCTCGGCCAGATCCTTGGCGGTCTTGATCGGCGAGTTGGCCGGCACCACGATGACCTGGGTTTCCTCGGTCAGCCGCGCGATCGGCGTGACCTGGTCGAGGCTCACCGGCGACCTGTTGGTGAGGATGGCGCCCACCATGACAAAGCCGCTCACCATGAGCTGGTTGCCGTCGCCCTTGGCGCCGTTGACGAACTGGGCGATGCCGACGGTGCCGCCGGCGCCCGCCACGTTGGTGACCTGCACACTGCGGGCGATCTTTTCCGCCACCAGCGCCTGCTGCATCGACCGCGCGGTCTGGTCCCAGCCGCCGCCCGGCGCCGCCGGCGCCATGATCTTGAGTTCCATCTGGGCGAACGCGGACGGCGCCAACACCGCCACCAGGGCGGCGCCCGCCAGTATGGTTCGCATGACTTTCAACAAGGCCGGCATCCGTTTCCTCCGAAAGCTTCGCTCAAGCGCAGGGCGCCCTCCACCCGAGTGTAGCAGGCCGCGCGCGGCGCGCCACATACTGGGCTGTCATCCCGGGCGAGCCGCGAAGCGGCGAGACCCGGGACCCAAGTACCCCGGCGTCAGAAAACAAGGCTCGGCTGGTGTACATGCGTTCCGGCTCTCGCGCCCACGGCGCTCGGCCGGAATAACAGCCGCGTTGGTGCGATCGCCCAGGCAAGCACCACGGAGGTCGACGCAAGTGGCGTCGCCGCGCATCGAAGACGCGGCACAGACGCGCTTACCCGGCAAACCCGCCAGCATCCAGAAAGGCTTGTTCCTCGGCCGTGGTGGCACGGCCCAGCACGTCGTTGCGATGGGGGAAGCGGCCGAAGCGGCGGATGATGTCGGCGTGGTCCTCGGCATATTTCAGGCTGTCGTCGTCGCCCAGCGCGCGGTAGAGGGCGACGCAGCGTTCCTGGTCGGCCAACGTTTCCGAGTGCATGAACGGCAGATAGAAGAACGTGCGCAGGTCTTGTGGCACCGCCTGGTCGAAGCCGCGCTCCAGCGCGCGGTCTGCGCCCGCGCGGGCGAGCGGATCGGCCGCAAAGGTGCTGGCGCTGCCGCGGAACATGTTGCGCGAAAACTGGTCGAGCACGATGACGAGCGCCAGCGCTCCGGCCGCCGTCGCCTCCCACGCGCTCAACCGCCCGGCCGCCGCGGCCTCATAGGTGGGGAGAAAGCGCGCGCGAATGGCGGCGTCGAGGGCATCGTCCTTGGTGAACCATTTGTCGGCACCGGCGGCCTGCCAGAACCCGACGACTTCTTCCGGCGTGCTGAGGCCTGCCGCGTCCGTCATACGCGCACCTGGCCGGTTTGAATGCGATCGTACAGGTCCTTGTCGAGCCGCACGAAGGACTGGCTCGCAGGATCGTTGAAATAGATCGGATCGGTCGTGCCGGTGGGATCGAAGCCCTGGCGCACCAGGTCAACCTTCTTCTGCTTGAACGTACCGGTGACGTCGATCTCGCTCTTGATGCGCACGAACATTGGCCGCGCGTATTCTGGCAGCCGGCTGATCACATGGGCGCGCAGCGCCGTGAGGTCGAGATTGCCATCGACCACCACGGCCGCCATGCCGACGCGGCCGTCGCGGCCGGCCACGGAGACGCCGTACACGTTGGCCTCGTTGATGCCGGGGAAGCCGGTGATCGTCTCGGACACTTCCGACGTTGCCACGTTCTCGCCCTTCCAGCGATAGGTGTCGCCGATGCGGTCGACGAAGTAGAAGTATCCATTCTCGTCCTTGCGCAGCAGGTCGCCGGTGCGGAACCAAGCGTCGCCGGCCTCGAACACGTTGCGCAAGATCTTCTTCTCGGTCTCGGCCTGGCTGGCATAGCCCTCGAAGCGGGTCGAGGGCTTGCTGGCATCGTTGAGGATCTTTCCGATCGCTTCGCCCGGCTCGTTGGGCGCGCAGGGAATGCAGAACCCTTCGGCGTTGCGCACTGGCTGCTCCTTCTCGACGTCGAAGCGCACCACGGCGGTCGGGAAGCGATGGGCGACGAACCAGGGAATCCGTCCGACCGCGCCCTCCTTGCCCTCGAAATTGAACATCGCCACGTTGCCCTCGGTGGCGGCGTAGAACTCGAGAATGTGCGGAATGCGGAACCGCTTCTGGAACTCGGGCCACACGTCGGGCCGCAGGCCGTTGCCGCAGCACAGGCGGATGCGGTGCCGGATCTCGTTCGGGCTGGGCGGGCTGTTGAGCAGGTAGCGGCACAGTTCGCCGATGTACTGGAACAGCGTGCAGTCCCAGCGCACCACGTCGTCCCAGAATTCGCGCGCGGAGAACCGCTCGCGGATGGCCACCGATCCGCCGTTGACCAGTGCCGAGCCGACCGCGCACACGCCTCCGGTCGTGTGGTAGAGCGGCAGGCAGACGTACATGCGGTCGCTTGGGCCGGTGTTCATGGCGCCGGCGAAGCCGTGGCTCGCCAGCATCAGGCGGTAATGGTTGATGTTGGCCGCCTTGGGCAGGCCGGTCGTGCCCGACGTATAGATGAACAGGGCGCGGTCCTCGATGGTGAGGGGCCGCCGTTCCTCCGGCGCCAGGCGCTCGCCCGGAAGCTTTTCGATCGCGTGGTCGATGCGGGCGAACTCGGGCGCACCGTCGCCATGCGACCACACCTTGGCGTTGGTGGCGAGATGCTGGCGCGCGGTGGCAAAGGTCGCGGCGAGATCGGACGCCACGATGATGTGCTTGGGATCCACGATGTTGATGCAATAGGCAAGCGAGGTGCCGCTCAGGTTGGTGTTGAGCAGCGAGACGACGCCGCCGATGCGCGTGATGCCGAGCCAGACCGCCATGTATTCGGGCCGGTTCGGCATCAGCAGGCACACCGCCTCGCCCTTGTTGAGACCCTGTGCGAGGGCCCAGCGCGAGTAGCGATTGGAGCGCTCGGCCAGCGCGCGATAGGTGAAGCTCTCGCGATCCGACAGGAGCGCCGGCGCCTCCTCGAACCGGTCGGCCAGGTCATCGATGACGTTGGGGAACACGCGCGTCGGGTTCTTGGCGATCGGCGTCGTCAGCTTGAGCGTGCGCAGCGCGGCGCGGAGATACGCAAAATCGCCCTTGATGCGGTCCAGAAATCCCATGGGCTCCCTCGGCACGGTCCAGTTGCATGTTATCGGCCTGCCGAACAGGCCGCCCGCCATTGCCGTGCGACGGTTAAGATCGGGTAGATCGGGGGAGTCTGGCAAGGGCCGCAAGGCGATCAAAGGTCGCGCCCGCCAAACGGGACCAGCGGATTGTCGAGGAGCGCGGCGCGGTCGGGACGATCCGGAGGGGCGCTGCCGAGAAACGCGCCGAACAGTTCCTGGATGGTACGCGGCTCGACATCGCGCATGATGAGCACCAGCCGGGTGCGGGTGTCATGGTCGGGCCAGGCCGGCAGCATCACGGGCGGGTGGAACACGTGCTGCACCCCGTGGATGACGAGCGGCTGGTTCGTGTCCGCCAGGCGCACGATGCCCTTGAGGCGCAGCAGGTTCGGCCCGTGCAGCGAGCGCAGCAGGTCGAGGAACATCTCCAGCGTGGCGGCGGGCATCGCCGCCTCGCTAACGATGGAGAAGGCGCGGATGTGGTCGTCGTGCCGGTTGCGATCGTGGTGGTGCTGGTCGTGACGGTCTTCCGACGCGTAGGCCTCGGCGGCGAGCCAGCGCCTGACATCGGGGATTTTGCGGTTAGGATCGTAGAGGCCGCAATCGAAGAGGTTTTGCGCGTTCGCTTCGCCGGCCAGCGCGTCGAGAATCGGCGCCGCGGGATTGAGGTCTTGCAGCCGCCGCCGCAGCCGGTCGGCGACGGCGCGCCGGTCCGGCGTGTCGAGAAGGTCGGTCTTGGTCAGCACCAGCCGGTCGGCGACGGCCGCCTGCTTCACGGCTTCCGCATGTTGATCGAGCGTCGAAGACCCGTTCACCGCATCGACCACTGTGAGGACGCCGTCTAGGCGATAGCGCATGACCAGATAGGGATGCAGCATCGCGGTGTGCAGCACCGGCGCCGGATCGGCCAGGCCGGTGGTCTCGACGATCACGCGGCGGAAGGTGGCGCGGCCGTTGTCGAGCGCGCGCAGCAGCCGTTCGAGCGCGTCGACGAGGTCGCCGCGCATGGTGCAGCACAGGCAGCCGGTGGTCAGCACGACCAGGCCGTCGTCGGCCTGCTCAACCAGCAAATGATCGAGACCGACCTCGCCAAATTCGTTGATCACGACCGCCGTGTCGGCCAGCGCCGGATCCTTCAGCAGGCGATTGAGCAGGCTGGTCTTCCCGGCGCCGAGGAAGCCGGTCAGCACCGTGAGTGGAAGCGGGGCGCCCGGTTGCCGGCTGCCGGCCGGCCGCCGCGGGGGCGCCGGCGCATCGCTCATTGCTTCGATTGCGTTGCCGCGACCGGCTTCGGCTTGGGCTTCGGCTTCGGCTTGGCAGCAGGCTCTGCCGACGCCGGCTTGGCGGCCGCCGGTTTCGCCGGCGCCACCTTGGCGTCGCCGGAAGCCGGCTTCGCGGCCGTCTTGGCGGCGGGCTTGGCCCCCGGCTTGGCGGCGGGCTTGGGCGCCGCGTCCGGCGCTGCCTGGGTCGAAGCCGCCTGGGTGCCGCTCTTCTTCGCCCGCTTCTTGGTCTCGCGGTCTGGAGCGGACGCCAGTTGCTCGAGCGCGGCCGGGCTCTTCACTGGGCCGGTATAGACCACGATCGGCGCCATCGAGGGCTGCAGCGGTCCGATCAGGCCCGCCCTGGGCGGGCCGAGCTGAAAGCCCGCCATCATGGCCAGCGAGGACGTGGATTCCTCGGCCTGGGTGGTTGCCGCCTCAGCATCGGAGGGCGGGCGCCGGCGGCCCTTGGCGTTGCAGATGTCGTCGCGCAGGTTGGGCGGCGCCGCATCGATCGGCTGCAGCCCGTCGACCGTGCCGAAAGCGGGAATGAGCCACGACAGCCCGCCGCCGCCGGTGAAGCCCCGCTCGAGCAGCTGAGCCGCCTTTTCGGCCCGCTGCATGCCGGACCGCGAGCCGAGCACCACGGCGATCAGGCGCCGGCCGCCGCGGGTCGCGGTTGCCACCAGGTTGAAGCCGGAGGCGCAGATGAATCCCGTCTTCATGCCGTCGGCGCCGGGATAGCGGTCGATCAGTGTGTTGTAGTTGCGCATCACGCGCCTGCCGAACTTGATCGCGGAGATATGCCAGTAGAGCTCGTATTCCGGCAGGTCGCGGATCGCCGCCCGCGCCAGAATGGCGAGATCGCGCGCCGACGTGATCTGGCCGTCGGCGGGCAGCCCGTTGGGGTTGACATAGGAGGTCTGCGTCATGCCGAGTCGCGCCGCCGTGCGGTTCATCTCGGTGGCGAAGTTCTCGATCGAGCCCGACACGCCCTCGGCGAGCACCACCGCCATGTCGTTGGCCGACTTCACCATCATCATCTTCAGGGCGTTCTCGACGGTGAGCGTGGTGCCCGGCTGAAAACCCATTTTCGCCGGCTGCTGCGCGGCCGCGTTCTCCGACACGGTCAGCAGCTTGTCCATCGAGATGCGCCCCTCCTTCACGGCCTTCAGGGTCACGTAGGCGGTCATGATCTTGGTGACGGAGGCCGGATACCACGGCGTGGTGGCGTTCTCGGCGTAGAGCACGCGGCCGCTGTCGGCGTCGATCAGGAGCGCGGCTTCAGGGCCGGCGGCGGCCGCGGTGGCGCCGAGCGCGACCGCAGCGGATGCCGTGATGGCGATGAGGAGAGTTCGGATGTTCTTCGCCGGCGGGCCAAATTTCACTGGGTGCCGTCCGTTTTCATGAAATGGCGCAAAAGCTCCGAGTCGATCGGCTGACCGCTATCTAAACCCAACGTCGGACGCAAGGCAAAGGCTCCGGCCGGCCGCGGCCCGGCGTCCGCGTCAAGCGGTTAACGCGCATCGGCCACGAAAGCGACGAAAATTCGACGTGCTTTCGCGGCGGATCACGTTCAATATGAATGGGCGTTCAGGGTCGCCGGGGCCCGAATCGCCGGAAGCCGGCAGCGCCGCGCTTTGGCGGGCGGGTGCCGCGCCGGACGTGGGCGCCAAAACTTTCGCGAGGCCATCATGACTGCCTGCATCATCGGTTGGGCCCATACGCCGTTCGGCAAGCTTGAGGGCGAGACGGTCGAGAGCCTGATCGTGCGCGTGGCCAACGAAGCCCTGGCGGATGCCGGAGTGGGCGCCAAGGACGTGGACGAGATGGTGCTCGGTCATTTCAATGCCGGCTTCTCGGCGCAGGATTTCACCGCTGCGCTGATGCTGCAGGCCGCGCCTGAGCTGCGATTCCGCCGCGCCACGCGGGTGGAGAATGCCTGCGCGACCGGGTCGGCGGCAGTCCACCAAGGTATCAAGGCCATCGAGGCCAGGCATGCCCGCGTGGCCCTGATCGTCGGCGTCGAGCAGATGACTACTACGCCGGGGCCGGAGATCGGCCGCAACCTGCTCAAGGCCTCCTATGTGCGCGAGGAGGCGGATATCGATGGCGGCTTTGCCGGCATTTTTGGCAAGATCGCGGGACTTTATTTCCAGCGCCACGGCGATCAGTCGGACGCGCTCGCCATGATCGCTGCGAAGAACCACAAGAACGGTGTCGCCAACCCGTTCGCGCAGATGCGCAAGGATCTGGGCTACGCGTTCTGCCGCGCCGAGAGCGAGAAGAATCCCATCGTGGCGGGGCCGCTCAAGCGCACCGACTGCTCGCTCGTCTCCGACGGCGCGGCCGCTGTCGTCCTCGCCGACGTCGAGACCGCACTGGCGATGAACAAGGCCGTGGCGTTTCGCGCCGCCGCCCACGCCCAGGATTTCCTGCCGATGTCGAAGCGCGACATCCTCAAGTTCGAAGGCTGCGCGCGTGCATGGGCTGACGCGCTCGCCGCCGCCAGGATCACGCTGCGCGATCTCAGCCTGGTGGAGACCCACGATTGCTTCACCATCGCCGAGCTCATCGAGTACGAGGCCATGGGCCTGGTGCCGGAAGGCCAAGGCGCACGCGCGGTGGCGGAGGGCCTGACCCAGAAGGATGGGCGGCTGCCGGTGAATCCATCGGGCGGGCTCAAGGCCAAGGGCCATCCGATCGGCGCGACCGGCGTGTCCATGCATGCGCTCGCCGCCATGCAACTCACCGCGAGCGCCGGCGACATGCAGGTGAAGAACGCGCGGCTCGCCGGCATCTTCAACATGGGCGGCGCTGCCGTGGCCAACTACGTGAGCGTGCTGGAACGGATCAAGTAGCGGCCGGCGCCGGAGGAGGACGGCGCAGGTGTGTATGGCCGGATTGCAGCTGTCGGGTTATGCATACTCGTGGTTGAATCGGGTTTGCGTCCTGGCAGCGTGTGCAATAACCTACACGCGAAAGGTGTTAATTAGAGTTGCCGGTGCGATTCGAGCAGGGGAGCGGTGACAAACACCGTTGTTTGTGCGTGACAGCCATTCCGACCACCAATATCCCCACCGAACTGCTGCGCACCTTGATTGCCGTGGTCGATCTGCGCAGCTTCACCAAGGCGGCACATGCGCTGGGCGTCACGCAACCTGCGGTAAGCGCCCAGATCAAGCGGTTGCAATTCCTGCTCGACGTCGAGCTCTTCGATAAGAGCGCGCCCGGCGTGACGCTGACCGACCAGGGCGAGCTTGTGGTCAACTACGGCCGCCGCATGTTGGGCATCAACGACCAGATCCTGACCGCGTTGGTGCCGGCTTCATCGTCGCCGCCGTTGCGGGTCGGTATGCCGGGCGACTTTGCCTCTTCGATCCTGCCGCGGGTTGTCGCCGAGTTTCAGGCGCGCACGCCGCAGGTGCGCTTCCAGCTGCGCGGCGATCGATCGGAATATCTCCTGCGCGACCTGCGCCAGGGTCAGCTCGACCTGGCGATCGCGCTCACAACGTCGGGGCCGGCGCTCGACGCCCGCCACTATTGGCGCGAGGAAGTGTCATGGATTCACGGCCCCGGCACTGTCATCGAGCCGAGCGGCCGCCTGTCGGTGGTCACGCTGAACGAAGGCGGCCTTATGCACCGCATCACCACGTCGCTGCTCAACCAGGCTGAACGCGACTACAAGATCGTGTTTTCGGCGGTCTCGTCGAACGGTCTTCTCGCTGCGGTGGCGGCGGGGCTCGGGGTGGCGCTGCTGCCGCGGCGCGAGGTGCCGCCGAGCATCGTGATCTGCCAGGACGGATTCTTGCCCAAGCCGCCCGACGTCTATTGCGGCGTCTATCTGCGTGACCGGCTCGACTGCGAAAGGCTCGCGGCGCTGGCCGACGCCATGGCCGAGGCGCTGGGGTTGCCGCCGGGGCATGTAG
>DATFWC010000302.1:0-12075 GCA_035259885.1 Xanthobacteraceae bacterium | reverse complement strand
TCAGTCAGGCATTACGGACAGGTAGCCTAGCAATGACCGAGGCTCAGCAGGTCTCGTCGCTGATCGGCGATATCTACGACGCCACGCTCGATCCTGAATTGTGGACGCGTGTCCTGCAGAAGGGCTGCGCGTTCGTTGGTGGCGTCGCCTCCAACCTCTACTCGGAGGATTCGGCGACCCGGACCGGCAATATCCACTACACCTGGGGCGTCGACCGCCACTACGGACGGCTCTATTACGACCGCTATATCAAGTTCAACCCATTCACCACGGCGCAGCTGTTCTTTGACGTGGAGCAGGTCATCAGCCTCGGCGACATCGTCCCGCACGAGGAATTTCGCGAGACGCTGTTCTACAAGGAATGGGCCCAGCCGCAGGGCTGGATCGATGCCGCCAGCGCCATGCTGGAAAAGTCGGTCACCAGCTACGCGGCGATCTCGGTGATTCGCCACGAACGTGACGGCCTGGTCGACGACGACACGCGCCGACGCATGAGCCTGCTGGTGCCGCATGTGCGCCGCGCCGTGCTCATCGGCAAGGTGATCGAGTTGCACAAGGCGGAAGCCTCGACGCTCGCCGACACGCTCGACGGGCTCACGGCCGGCATGTTCCTGGTCGACAAGTGCGGGCGCATCGTGCACGCCAATGCCAGCGGCCACCTGATGATCGGCGAGGCGATGTTTGTGCGCGCCAGCGGCGGCCGCCTGGTCGCCTGCGATCCGGCCGCCAACCAGGCCCTGCAGGACATCTTCGCCGTGGCGGAATGCGGCGATGAGGCAGTGGGCATCAAAGGGATCTCGGTGCCCCTGCCGCCGCGGGCCGGCGACGACCACGTCGCCCACGTCCTGCCGCTGACGGCCGGCATGCGGCGCAAGGCCGGAGTCTCGTATTCGGCGGTGGCGGCGGTATTCGTGCGCAAGGCTTCGCTCCAAACGCCCTCGCCGCTCGAGACGGTGGCCAAGCGCCACCAGCTCACGCCGAGCGAGCTGCGCGTGCTGCTCGCCATTGTCGAGATCGGCGGCGTGCGCGAGGTGGCCAAGGCGCTGGGCCTCTCCGAGACCACGGTGAAGACCCACCTGCGCCACGTGTTCGAAAAGACCAACACCACCCGCCAGGCCGAGCTGGTCAAGCTGGTTGCCGCCTTCGCCAATCCGCTGGTCGCCTGACCGGCCTCACCCGAACGATGGATGCGCCACCCCTGGCGCCGGGGCCATTCTGCCGCCCAAGCTCCGGCGAGAGGAGACCGCTATGACGTCGTTACCGACATTTTTTCCCGCGCGGACGCGACTCACCCTGTGGATTGCGGCCGCCGTGGGCGTAAGCCTGCTGGCCTGGTCGCTGTCCGGCCGCCCCAAGCCGATATTCGACGCGCGCTGCGAGGCCTGGGACAGCGCCGCGGCCGCGGCCGTGGCCGAGCTCATCGCCGACCGCAGCCCGGCCGTGGAGCAGCGGCTCGGCGACATCGTGTTCCGTCTGCGGCGCGCCCGCGCCTACTGCCGCTTCGGCCTGGTGAGCTTGGCGTATCTCGACTATCAGGCGCTGCTGGACGGCCGCTACGCCGGCTACCGATTGAGCAGCACCAAGCCCGCCTCGGCGCAAGGCGGCCGGTGAACGAGGGCGACCCCACGCCGTCCAGCGTCGCATGCGCTCATAGACAGCCGCTATGGGCCGCCGCGACGACATGAAAATCTTGTGATTTGAGGTCCTCCGATCGACGGATGCATGCGGCCCGGTGCCGAACTAAGGTCCCGCGCCGAAACGATCGGGTTTCAATGTTTGAAGTCAGGAGGACGATATGGCGTTGCGGAGGTTCATCATCGAGCGCGACATTCCGCAGGTCGGAACGCTCGAGCGCGAGCAATTGCGCGCGGCGGCGGGAAAGTCGAACGCGGCCCTGCGCCAGCTCGGCCCGGACATCCAGTGGGTCGAAAGTTTCGTGGCGAGCGACAAGACCTTTTGCGTCTACCTCGCCAAGGACGAGAACATCATCCGCCAGCACGCCAAGATCAGCGGCTTTCCGGCGACCAAGATCACGGAAACCCGCACCGTGATCGATCCCACCACCGAGCGCGCCGCATAGCCTCAAATCACGGCACCAGCACGGCGGCGCCCTGCAGGCGTCCGCCGCGCAGGTCGGCCAGCGCTTCGTTGGCCGCACTCAGGGGATAACGCGTGACCGTGCTGTCGATGCCGGCTTGCGGCGCGATGGCCAGGAACTCACGCGCGTCGTCGCGGGTCAGGTTGGCGACCGAAACGATCTCGCGCTCCTCCCACAGGATGTCGTAGGGAAAGCTCGGAATATCGGACATGTGAATGCCGCCGCACACCACGCGGCCGCCCTTCTTCACGGCGCGCAGCGCGGTCGGCACGAGCGCGCCGACCGGCGCGAAGATGATCGCGGCATCGAGTTTTTCCGGCGGCATGTCGTCGGAGCCGCCGGCCCACACGGCGCCGAGACTGCGAGCAAAATCTTGCGCCGCCTCGTCGCCGCGGCGCGTGAAGGCGTAGACGCGCCGGCCCTGCCATGCCGCCACCTGGGCCAGGATGTGGGCGGCGGCGCCAAAGCCGTAGAGGCCGAGCGCGCCAGCCTCACCGGCCATGCGGTAGCAGCGCCAGCCGATCAGCCCGGCACACAGGAGCGGCGCCTGGGTGGCGGCGTCGCCGTCCGGCAGCGGGAAGCAGTAGCGCGCATCGGCGATCGTGTGGCTGGCATAGCCGCCATCGCGCGTATAGCCCGTAAACAACGGGTTATTGCAAAGATTCTCCCGGCCCGAGACGCAATACTCGCAGCGGCCGCAGGTGTAGCCGAGCCACGGCACGCCAACGCGCTGGCCGATGGGAAATCCCGATACGTCCGCCCCGAGCGCGGCGACGCGGCCGACGATCTCGTGGCCGGGAATGATCGCCAGCTTTGGATGCGGCAGTTCGCCGTCCACCACATGCAGGTCGGTGCGACAGACGCCGCACGCGGCCACCTCGATCAGGATCTCGCCGGTGGCCGGCGCCGGCACGGGTTGCTCGCGCCACACCAGAGGCGAGCGCGGTCGCTCCAACACCATTGCGCGCATGCGGGACATGGTGGCGCAAGTATAGACCGCCGGGCGGTCGTCGCGTCACTTCGCCGGCGCCAGCGCGGACGTCTTGCCGGCGACCGCGGCGTCGAGGCTGGAGCCGAGATCCTTGAGCAGCACGGCGGCGGCGTTGCGGCCCGGCCCGGCCGAGATCGAGCCGCCCGGATGCGTGGTGGAGCCGGTCTGGTACAGGCCGGCGATCGGCATGCGGTGAGCGGCCCAGCCGGGCACAGGCCGCAGGTTGCCGGACTGCGCCGCATTCTGCGCGCCGCCGTGACAGGAGCCGTGCCAGTTGTGCGGGTTCATGCGCTCGAGGTCGAGCGGGCTCTCGACGCAACGCGCCAGGATCTTGTCGTCGCTGAGATTGGTCGCGAAGCGCCGCAGGTAGTTGAGGTTGGTGGCAGACACCAGCTCCTTGATTTCATCCCAGTGCTGCGCCCCTTGCGGAAGATCGTAGGGCTGGAAGCCGATGATCTTGATGGTGTGTTTCCCGGGCGGCGCGCGGCCGGGATCAACCACGGTCGGGCAAACCGCGAGCAGGACCGGGTCCTCCAGGTTCACGGCGCCGCGCGCATAGTCGTAGCCCATGCGCAGAGCGCGCGTCGGCGTGGCCAAGAGCCCGACCGCCATCGGCTCGCGCGTGCCGCCATCCACCTGGAACCGCATCGGCTCGGTGGTGGCGTAGTGGGTGACGAACAGCGTCGGGCCGGCAGCCCAAGTGTCCACGCCGGCGACAAAGTCGTCGCCCCAGGCGTCGCGTGGCGCCATGCCCACCAGATGCTTGATGTGGATCGTCGACAGCACCGCCTTGCCGGCGCGGTACGTGCTCCCATCGGCGCAGGCAACGCCGACACAACGGCCGTTCTCGACCACGAGCTCGGCCACGCGCTTGTCGGTGAGAATGACGCCACCATGCGCCTCGACGACACGCGCCAGCGCGCCCGAGAAGGCGCCCGAGCCGCCCTTGGGCACGCACCAGCTCCAGCGCTGGCGGCCGTAGACCAGCGAATAGGCCAGCCGCCCCGACATCGGCCATTCCGGCGGGACTACGGTCTGGAACGCCATCCACAGCAGGAACGCGCGGCAATGATCGTCCTCGAAATTGTCGCGGATGATCTCCCAGCCCGACATGGCGATGCGGCGCAGCCAGCGCTTGCCGTCGGGATGCTCGGCCAGGCGCTCGTGGATCGGCTTGCCCCAGCCCACCGGCGTATACGACACCGCGTCGAACAACGGCTTCACCGCCTCGTACTCGGCGATCATGCGGCGATAGGCGGCCGCGTCCTTCCTGGAGAACTTGGCGAATTCCTCGCAGGTGCGGTCGGCGTCGCGCCACTGCGTCAGCCACGTGCCGTCGGCAAACGGAATGTGGACCGCGATCTCCGGGTGAATGTATTCGAGCCCGTAGTCGGTGAGCCCGAGCTCGTCGTTGCGCACCAGCGGGCTGTCCTGGATCACCACATGCGCGGTGCCGCACGAGTCGTGCTGGAAGCCGGGCAGCGTCAGCTCCTCGGTGACGCAGTTGCCGCCCACCACCGGCCGGCCCTCGAGCACCAGGCAGCGGAACCCGGCCTTGGCCAGATAGGCGGCGGCGATCAGGCTGTTGTGGCCCGCACCGGCGACCACGATGTCAAAGCGATCCGGCATCTGATTCTGCTAGTGCGCAGGTAATGTGCGAGGCCGTGCCCCTTGCTCCACCTCTCCCCGGCGGGGAGAGGTCGACGCGCGAAGCGCGTCGGGTGAGGGGGAACAAGCCTCTCGAGCGTCCTTCGCCCCCTCACCCCACCCCTCTCCCCGCTGGGGAGAGGGAGCGCGCCGAGTCCGCTGTAATGCGCGTGCGTAGCCCGGCGCGCAGAAGTGTTAGTGCGTGACTTCCTTGAACACTTCGGTCAGGTGGGCGGTCTCGTCCCTGATCTGCTTGTCGAACTGCTCCGCCGTGTCGGTGACCGGAATGGCGTACTGCGCCCTGATCTTGGCGTCGATCTCCGGGCTCTTCAGGATGGCCACGACGTCGCGATTGATCTTCTCGATCACCGGACGAGGCGTGCCCGACGGCGCCAGCAGGCCGAACCACGAATCGTACACCAGATCGAGGCCCGCTTCGCGGAATGTCGGGACGTTGGGCATCTCGGGGATACGCTGCGCCGTCACCGACGCGATCGCCCGCACCTTGCCGGCCTCGGCCATTTCCTTCGACAGGTTCACGGGCGCGAAATACATGTCCACATCGCCGCGCACCACGGCCGTCACCGCGTCGGGCGCACTCTTGAACGGGACGTGCACGATGTCGATAGCGGCGGCCTTGCGGAACAGCGCGCCGGCGATGAAGGTCGTGCTGGCAAGCCCTGGCGAGGAGAAGTTGAGGGCGCCCGGCTTGCTCTTGGCCAGAGCGATAACTTCCTTCAAATCCTTGGCGGGCAGATCCGGCTTCACGATCAAGTAGAGCGGCACCGAGCTGACCCGCGTGATGCCGGAAAAATCCTTTATCGGATCGAACGTGAGACCCTTGTTCACCAGCCCGGCAACCGTGTGCCCGTTGGACGTCAGCATCAGCGTGTAGCCGTCGGGGTCCGCCTTGGCCACGCCTGCCGTTCCGGCAAGCCCCGGCCGGTTCTCGACGATCACCTGCTGATTCCAGCGCTTGCTCGCCTCGTCGGCGATGATGCGCGCCATGATGTCGGTGACGCTGCCGGCGCCGAACGGGACCACGATGGTGACCCGCTGGGTGGGGAAATTCTGCGCCGACGCAGGCGTGCCCAAGATCGCGGCCCCGGCGACGAGCGCGAGGGACAATGTGTTCAATAGCTTCACGGCGGCTCCTCCTGCGTTGTTCCCGTCCTTGACCTGGCTCACCGGCGGCGTTGGCCCCCCAATGGCCGATAATCCATGTGGTCCGCCATTAAAGCACGGCGCCATTGGCGTAAATAGCCACCTTTCGGGCGCCCGCATGCGTCAAAAAAGTCGCGGCCAGCGCTCGAGAACGCCACGGCGTCAGTCGGTGACGTCCCTGAACACCTCGGTCAGGTGGGCGGTCTCGTCCCGGATCTGCCGGTCGACCTGCTCCGGCGTGTCGGTGACCAGAAGCGCGTACTGCGCTTTGATCCTGGCGCCGAGCTCCGGGGTCTTGAGGATCCCCACCACGTCCTGGTTGATCTTGTTGACGACATCGCGCGGCACGCCCGCGGGCGCCATCAAGCCGGCATGTCGGGAATGCGTTCCGCGGTCGCCGACGCTCAGGCTGCCAGCGCCGAACGGGAGCACAATGGTGACGGGTGGGAAAATTCTGCGCCGAAGCGGGCATGCCGAAGAACGCGGCCGGCACGGCGGCGAGGGCGAGGATCAGAATGCGCCATGGCTTCACGGCGACTCCTCCTGGGGTCCCGGTCAGTAAAGCACGAAGCCGCGGCACTTGACGTCGCCGCATCCGTCAAAAAAAGTCCGGGCCATAGCCTGGCCCGGATCTGAAGCCTGCCCGCGGCGGCGCACCGCCAAAAATCACACCCGCGAGCGCGGGACGCCGGCATTGGAGAAAAGCCGCTCGCGCGCCTCGTCGCCGAGCCGCGCCAGCCGCGCAAAATCGACGCCGACGAGCTGGCCGTTGCGCTTCATCACCTTGCCGCCGATCAGCACGGTGTCGACGTTCTGCGGCCCCATGCTGGTGACGACGGCGCCGACCGCATTGTTCATTGGCATGACGTTGAGGCGGTCGGTGCGCAGCAGGATGATGTCGGCTTCCTTGCCGGGCGACAGCGTGCCGATCTTCTGATCGAGACCGTTCGCCCGCGCACCTTCGATGGTGGCGAACTCCAGCACCTCGCGGACGGTGAGGAATTTCGGCGGCTGCTTGTCGCCGGCGAGCTTGCGCGCCCACACATCGTTCTTCTGCAGCGAGAACACCGTGCGCATCTGCTGGAAGAAGTCGTTCGGCACCGAGGTCTCGACGTCGACGCTCAGGCTCGGCCGGATGCCGGTATCGATCGCCTTCTGGATCGGCGGATGACCGTGCCCCATGAGCGTTTCGACATAGCCGGCGATCGAGATCGTGCCGCCGGTGTCACGGATCAGCTTCCACTCGGTGTCGTTCAGGGTGCAGCAGTGGATATAGGTGGTGTCGGAGCTCAACGCCTTCTCGGCGTTCAGCTTTTCCAGCAGCGCGTTGCGGCCGAACTCGCCGACGCCGACATGAATCGTGATGCGGGCGCCCGCGTCGCGCGCGGCCTTGAAGGATTGCAGGATCAGCTCGGGCGCGGCCGACGGCGCCGCCATGGACAGGGTCATGAGCTGGTCGGCGCTGGAAAAGTATTGCTTGCGCAGGCGGGCGATGTCTTCGGGATATTTGTGCCCCTTCATTTCCCAGTACCGGCCGGTCTCGTTCTGCGGGTTGCCATAGGCGAAGACGGCGCGCACGCCGGATTCGGCCAGGCCCTTGATGGCGGCGTCGGTATGGTCCGGCGTGTTGTGGATGTGCGACCAGTCGAGGATGCAGGTGACGCCGGAGTCGACGGCCCCGATCGCGCTGAACAGGTCGCCCGCATAGACGTCGTCGGGCGTGTACTTGGCGCCGAACGTGCGTTGCACAAGGTTGCGATAATCCTCCAGCGAGCCGTCGGGCAGCACGTTGCGCAGGATGCCCTGCCACATGTGGCGGTGGGTATCGACGAAACCCGGCATCACGATCGTATGCGCGGCGTCGATGACCTCGGCGTCGGGCACGCTGATACCCGGCCGCACGGCGGAGATTTTTGTGCCCTCGATCAGCACGTCGGCCTGCTCGAAATCACCGATGGTGCGATCGAGGGTCAGCACGCAACCACCCTTGATGAGAACGGGGCGACCGGCGCCCCCCGCCGGCGTCTGCTGGGCGGCCGCAGGACTGCTGACGAGCGCTGGCGCCACCGCGGCGCTGGCCGCAGCAGTACACAAGAACCGACGGCGCGAGATGTCGTTCTGCAGCGATCCGCACGCGCCGCAGAGACACGCGCCGGAACCAGAGTTCGGCAAGTGTGTCATGGGGATCCTCCCGGCTATTGGTTGTTGTGGGCGATATGCTATCCCTCGCGCCTGCCCTGTCCAGCGAAACGACGGGTGGGACAGCGGCCCACTCGCGTTGCCCACTTCAAAGAAGAGACAAGATGCGCACCGAGCAGGCCCAACCCGTTCGCCTCCAGGACTATCGCGCGCCCGACTGGCTGGTGGAGACGGTGGAGCTCGACGTTTCGCTGCACCCCACGGCAACGCGGGTGCGGGCGCGGCTCAAGCTTACGCCCAATCCGCAGGCGGCCGCTCCCGCGCCGGTCGTGCTCGACGGCGACGAACTCAAACTGGTGGCACTGTCAATCGACGGCGAGCCGCTCTCCGGCGAGCGCTATACGGTCACGCCCGACCGGCTCACCATTCCGCAGCCGCCGCACCGGTCGTTCCTGTTGACGATCGAGACGCTGCTCGATCCCTCAGGCAACACCCAGTTGATGGGCCTCTACCGCTCCGGCAGCACCTATTGCACCCAATGCGAGGCGGAAGGCTTTCGCCGCATTACCTATTTCCCCGACCGGCCCGACGTGATGGCCGTCTACACGACCCGCATCGAGGCCGACAAAAAGGAAGCGCCGGTGCTGCTGGGCAACGGCAACCTCACGACAGCGGGCGACCTCGCCGGCGGCCGCCACTTCGCCGTGTGGCACGACCCGTTTCCCAAGCCGAGCTACCTGTTCGCCCTGGTGGGCGGCAACCTCGCCTGCATCGAGGACTGGTTCGTCACCATGTCGGGGCGTGAGGTGGCCCTGAGAATCTATGTCGAGCCGGGCAAGAAGGAGCGCTGCGCCTACGCCATGGACTCGCTCAAGCGGGCCATGCGCTGGGACGAGGAGACGTTCGGGCGCGAATACGACCTCGACGTGTTCATGATCGTTGCCGTTGCCGATTTCAACATGGGGGCCATGGAGAACAAGGGCCTCAATATCTTCAATGATAAGTACGTCCTGGCCAGCACCGAGACGGCGACCGACGCCGACTTCGCCCATATCGAGGCGATCATCGCCCACGAGTACTTTCACAACTGGACCGGCAACCGCATCACTTGCCGCGACTGGTTCCAGCTCTGCCTGAAGGAGGGCCTCACGGTCTTCCGCGACCAGGAATTCTCTTCCGACCAGCGCTCGCGCCCGGTCAAGCGCATAGCCGACGTGCGGCTCCTGCGCGCGCACCAGTTCACCGAGGATGCCGGCCCGCTGGCGCACCCGGTGCGTCCCGCCGTCTACAAGGAGATCAACAACTTCTACACCGCCACGGTCTACGAGAAGGGCGCCGAGGTGGTGCGCATGCTCAACGTGCTGCTCGGTGCGGAGGGCTTCCGCAAGGGCATGGACCTGTACTTTGCGCGCCACGACGGACAGGCGGCGACGGTGGAGCAGTTCGTCCAGTGCTTCGCCGATGCCAACGACACCGATCTCACGCAGCTCATGCGCTGGTATTCGCAGGCCGGCACGCCGGAGGTGACCGTGGCCGCAGACTACGACGCCAAGGCCAAGGCGCTGCGGCTCGACGTCGCACAGGCCATCGGCGCCACGCCCGGCCAGCCCACCAAGGAACCGATGGTCATCCCGCTGGTCGTCGGCCTGGTCGGCCGCGACGGCAACGATCTGCCGCTGGTGCGTCAGGACGGGACCCCGGTCGAGCGCGGCGTGCTGGTCCTGACCAAGTCGCGCGAGAGCTTCACGCTGGGGCGGGTGGCCGAGCCGCCGGTGCTGTCGCTCAACCGCAGCTTCTCGGCGCCCATCAAGGTGACGGCCAATCAGTCCGCCGCCGACCTGAGATTTCTGGCCGCGCACGACAGCGACCCGTTCAACCGCTGGCAGGCGGTGCAGACGCTGGCCACGGACCTGCTCATCGACAACGTGACGGCGCTGCGCGCCGGGCGCGCCCCGCGTCAGGACGAAGGCCTGATGGCGGCACTGGCGGCGATCCTGGCCGAGCCGGCGCTCGAGCCGGCGTTCGTCGCGCAGGCGCTGATCACGCCGGGCGAGGCCGATATCGCCCGCGACATCGGCCGCGACGTCGATCCGGATGCAATCTTCACGGCACGGCGCGACCTGCGCCGCGCCATCAGCAACGGGCTCAATGCCGCCCTCCTGGACGCCTACCGGCGCATGAGCAGCCGTGCGCCCTATAGTCCCGATGCGGTCAGCGCCGGGCGGCGCGCGCTGAAGAACGTCTGCCTCGACCTCCTGGCGGCGACGGGCGAGCCGTCGGCCATCGCGCTCGCCGTCCAGCAGTACGAGGCGGCCGACAACATGACGGACCGGATGGCGGCGCTTGCCACCCTGTCGCTGCATGATCGGCCGGAACGCGCGGCGGCGATCGAGGACTTCTATCGCCGTTTCGAGACCGACCCGCTGGTGGTGGATAAGTGGTTCTCGCTGCAGGCGATGATCCCGGAGCCCGGCACCCTGGCGCGGGTGCGCAGCCTCACGGCGCATGCGGCATTCTCGTTCACCAACCCCAATCGCCTGCGCGCCCTGATCGGCGCCTTTGCCCAGGCCAACCAGAGCCAGTTCAACCGCGCCGACGGCGCCGGCTTTGCCTTCGTGGCCGACACGGTGCTGGCGCTCGACCAGAAGAATCCGCAGGTCGCCGCCCGGCTGCTGTCCGCCTTCAAGAGCTGGCGGGCGCTCGAACCCGGCCGTCGCGTCCGCGCCGAAGCGGCGCTCAAGCGGGTGGCCGCGCGCGACGGCCTGTCGCGCGACGTCAGCGATATCGTCACCCGATCGCTCGGCGAATAGCTCCGGGCTGCGGGCAGCGCGGCGGCCAGCCGCGTACCAATACCGGCGGTCGGTACAGGCGGCGCGACATATCCACAGCCCTGGTACGCGGATGAAGCTGGCCTGCGGCCATAGGCGGGACTTATGCGGCGCCGCGGCAGGAGTGGGTAAACCACTCTCGACAAATCGCAAATCTTCGATTCTTATGATTCGTGATTCGGAGAGATGCGGCAGTCCCTCCGGTCGACAGGGGACTTGAGATTCCGACGGAGGCCAGTGATGGCGCGCGCCGAACTCGCGAGCGCGTCCACACGTCCTGATTCTATTAAAGGGTTGGCGCAGTCCATCGCCAGGCCGGCCTATCGGCGCCTCCTGAACGCCGAGCCGGCACTGCGGCGGGCGGTGCCCGTCCTCATCGTGGCATTCCTGGTCACGGTTGGCGTCGGCGCGGTGATCCAGGCCTTCGCCCATCGCAACCAGGCCATCGCCGACTGCGTCGAGGACATCGAGCTGGTCGCGGAGATTCTGGCCGACCGCCTCGACCAGGCGGCCGGAGACTCGCGGGGCGACGTCGCGCTGCCGGTCCAGCGCGCGATGGAGCGCGGCCTGCCGCGCCTCGCCAGCGTCCCCAGCCGCTGGCTGATGGTGACCAACAAGTCCGGCGTGATCGTCGCAGCGTCGCCTTCCGCCGGACCGGTCATCGGCTCCCGGCTGGCCGACGTCGTCGGCCAGAGCCACATGATGACCACGTTCGGTGCACGCGCCGGCGTGCAGGAAGTGATGCTGGCCGACGGCACCGGCGTGCTGGCCACGATCCGCGCCTTGAAGGCGCCGCTCGGCCAGCTGGCGGTGCTCGAGCCGCTCAATGACGTGCTGTCGCGCTGGCGCTCCGACACCGCGCTGACCATCACGCTGTTCGCCACCACCCTCCTGGTGCTGCTGATCCTCGGCTTCGCCTTCCATTGGCAGGCCCGGCGCGCCAGCGAGTCCGATCACATCTACGACATGGTGCGCTCGATCGTCGACACCGGGCTCAATCGCGGACGCTGCGGGTTGTGGGACTGGGACCTGGCGCGCGGCCTGATCTTCTGGTCGAACTCGATGTTCGACATCCTCGGGCTGGAGCCGCAGGACGCGCGCCTGACCTTCGGCCAAATCAGCGCGCTGGTGCATCCCGACGACGTCAAGCTCTACGAGCTGGCGGCGCAACTCGCCGAGGGCCAGGTCGCCTCGATCGACCGCGCCTT
>DATFWC010000301.1:0-2542 GCA_035259885.1 Xanthobacteraceae bacterium | reverse complement strand
CTGGACGTCGCGCGCTGGCCTGAACTCCGCCGCGAACCGGCCGGCCGCCCGTTTAGCCGACGCGCGGCTGCAACCGCTGCGCGCTGGCGCCTGCGCGCATCATTTCGTGGCAGTGGCGGCGGCCGTCCGCTGATGATGGTGGTGCAGGAACCTGGCCAGCCGCTCGCGCAGATTCTCCTCGTTGCCAGGGCCGACCAGGACCGCCTGCTCGAACAGTTTTTGCTGGATGTCCTGAGGCAGTCCGCCCCACACGTCGATTACGGCCTGGCCCAGCAGATGCGACACGAACTGACGATCGTTGTCCATGCGGTCTCCCTCGTTCCGGGTGAGCGTGGCCGCCGCCGGGCGGCGGTGCGGCGGCAAACACAAATATGACTCCTTAATGACCCTCCTGCATGCTAGGAGTTCCGCTGCCGGATGCCCAGACGCAGCAGGGAGCCCCGAGGAAAGCCATGTGGCTGATCATCATCTACCTGATATTCATGATCATCGGCGACATTGCCGACTACTTCATCGGCACCGTGGTCGAGGACGTCTGGCCGTCGGCGAGCCTGCCGATCTTTCTTGGGCTCTACTTCCTGTTCCTCTATATCGCCTGGGTCTTCGCGGTGCGCGTCACCGAGCCGAAGAAGGCGCAGTGAAGCGCCAATTCCATCGGCGCGTTGCCTGACGGCGCGCGGCAGCGCCGCGCCTAAACGGCGCAGCGCGTGAACGGCGCGCGCCCCACGCCTGTCACCGACCTTCCGCTTGCGCTAACATCCGGCCCCGCGCCGTCGCGGCCGCGACGGCCGGATGGGAGGGGCGCATGCAGAAATCCCGCAAGGTCATCCTCTGGCTCGCCGCCGCTCTGGCGGTGTTCGCCATCACGGCCACGCCGGCTGCCGCACAGGCGCCGGTCGACGTCGTCGTCGGCAACAATTTCGGCCACCTGCCGATGTTCGTCGGCGTGGACAAGGGCCTGTTCCGCCAGCACGGCGTCAACGTCCGCCTGAAGGTCGTCAACACCGGCACCGACATGGTCAACGCCATGCAGAAGCGCGAGGTGCAGATCGGCGACATGAGCGTGACCACCTTCCTCAAGGCGCGCCATAGCGGCGACCCGTTCCGCGTGATCGGCATCATCATGAACGACGCCACCCGCGACAATGCCGACGAGCCGCTGGCCATCGTCGCGCGCAAGGGCTCGGGCATCGCCCGCGTCGAGGATCTCAAGGGCAAGCGCATCGGGCTGGCCAAGGCGCAGACCTCGGACGAGTACTTCAAGATGGTGCTCGCCCGCCGCGGCATGAAATACGACGACGTCGCCATCGAGAACATCATGGCGCCGCCGGCGCTCGCCCCCGCCCTCAAGGACGGCAAGGTCGACGCCGTGGTGTCATGGGAGCCCTACAATACCGCGGTGCTCGAGCAGGTGCCGGAGTCCTACGTGGTCCTGCGCGGCGGCGGCCATCTTTCCTACATCATGGTGGCGACCGCCCACGAGCCGACCCTGCAGGCGACGCCGGATGTCATCCGCGCCTTCGTCACCGGCCTGGCGGCGGCGTCGCAATACACCCGCAGGAATCGCGACGAGGCGGTGGAGATCTTCGCCCGCATGGTGCCCAACACGGATCTGACGGTGGCGAAGAAGGCCGTCCAGCACATCAGCTACGACCCGCGCCTGTCGCCGGCCGTGCTGCGGGCGTTCGAGGCCGCCGAGGACGACGTGCTGAAGAACACGCTGCAGGGCGCCGCCCGGCTCGCCGTCGCGGAGCAGTTCGCGCCAAAGTTCCTGGCCGACGTGGAGAAGGCGCATCCGGAATATTTTTCCGACCTGCCGCCGCTGCCTGCCGCGGTGAATTGACGGAGTAGGGTTCGCAAACGCGTGTTGCGCTATGCTCTCAAAGCGCGATGACGCGCGAACGCGCGTTTGCCCACTACGGCGCAAGCCCCATCCGCTCCAGGGCGGCGCGGCCGAAGACGCCATAGGGATTGCCCAGCGTCTCGTTCATCTCGAAGTGGTTGTAGCCTTCGCCGAGGATAAGCTCGACCGGCTTGCCGGCGGCCTTCGCGGCAGCCGCGAAGTCGCGGCTCTGGCGCTCGAACTCGGGCGTCTCGTGGCTGCCATAGAGCAGCGTGAGCGGAGCCACCAGGCGGTCGAGATGGCGCGCGGGGCTCAGCTCCTGCTCGCTCAAGTCGGTGAAGCGCACATAGGTCGAGCGCTTCGACAGCCGCACGGGCTCGAGGTCGTACATGCCGCTGCAGCACACGGCCCCGGCGATGACGTTCTGCGCGAGATCGAACCCGCGCCAGTCGGTGGTCAGCAGCACGGCGGCGAGATGCGCACCCGAGGAGTGGCCGATCACATGGACCCGGCCGGGATCGCCGCCGAACGTCTTCGCATTGCGCGCCACCCAGGCCAGGCCGCGGCGCACCTGGTCGGCCAGCACCATCAGGTCGCCGCCCGCCTCGTCGATGCCGATATAGTCGAGGACCGCGAAATGGGCGCCGGCACGCACGAACATTTCCGCCGCAAAGGCATATTCCTTGGCGAAGCGCTGGC
>DATFWC010000300.1:0-10435 GCA_035259885.1 Xanthobacteraceae bacterium | reverse complement strand
GGCGGTGTCGTCGGCAAGCGTCGGCCGGGCGAGAATGAAGCTGAAGGATCCGACCGATTGCAGCGGCGCGTCGATGCCCGGATAGCTGCCGGCCGCGACCGTGATGGGCTTCAGGAATCCGTGCTTGGCACGGATGCGTGCGGATTCGTCCGCGCTCGGTGCAATGAACCGCCCGCCTTCCTTGGCCACCGTCGTGAAGCCGGGCCAGCCGATGCCGCCGCCCCATAGCGCTGCAGCCCGTCCGTCCAGCACCATGGCGGGGCCGTCGCCGGCGCGGTCGAGATAGATCGCCCCAAAATCGCGGTCGGGATCGAGCCCGAGGCCGTCGAGCACGTAGCGTGCCAAGATTACCAGGCCGGAACCGCGCGCGCCGAACGCGACCGGCTTGCCAACCAGGTCCGATATGGCGCGGGCGGCGCTGTCCTGGCGCACCACGAACATCCCCGGCGTCGAATACATGGCGGCGATGATTTTCAGATCGGCCGGCGGACGCCCGACGCCGGCAAGCGCCTCGTAGGCGACCTCGCCCTGGACCAGGGCGATGTCGACCTTCTCCTGCTCGAGCAGCGGCACGTTCTCGGTCGAGCCCTTGGTGTTGCGCGGCTCGATGACGAGCGAGGGATCAGTGGCGTTGACCACCTCGGCGACCACGCCGCCGTAAAGCGGAAAGCCGCCGCCCGGCGTCGCGGTGCCGAGAACAACGGTGGTTTTTTCTTCGGCAGCCAACGCGACACCCCCTGGTTCTGGCGCCACGATGAGCGCCGTCAGTAAGGCAGTAACGAGCCACATGGCCCCTCCCGCGTCGTTCACGCTATCAGAACGATGCGACCGCATGCCGGCACGATGGCGAACCGCCTTCAGGAGAACCGGTTCACCAGTTCACCGATGCGTTCGATGGTGATGCGTACTTCGTCACCGCGCTTCAAAAATTCGCCACGCCCGGCGCCAACGCCGGCAGGCGTGCCGGTCAGGATGACGTCGCCCGGGTGCAACGTGATGCGCTCGGACAGATGCGAAATCTGCTCGACCACGTTGAAGATCAATTCGCTGGTGTTGGACGACTGCTTGGTCACGCCGTTGACCTTGAGTTCGATCTTGAGTTGGTGCGGATCGGGCACGTCGTCGGCCGGCACGATCCAGGGCCCGAGCGGACAGGCGCCGTCAAAGCATTTCTGGCCGACCCAGTCGAACTTGAACGGCGACGTGTCGGAAATGCCCTGGCGGCGCGACACGTCGCGCGCCGACAGGTCGTTGCCGATGGTGTAGCCGGCGACCACGTCGAGCGCGCGCTCCATGGGGACATTCTTGGCCGGGCGGCCGATCACGACGGCGAGCTCGGCTTCCCAGTCGACCTTCTTGGAATGGGCGGGCAGCGGAATGGTGGCGTCCGGCGCCGCCACGCAGCGCGACGACTTGATGAAGTGCCAGGCCTTGAGGCCGAGCGTGTGCGGATCGGGCTCCGGCTGGATATTCTGCGCCTTGGCCATTTCCAGCACGTGGTCGCGGTAGTTGGCGCCGGCGCAGTAGATGGCGCCCGGCGTGGGGATCGGCGCCAGCAGTCGCACGCGGTTCATGTCAAGCGCGCCGGCACGGCTCGGCCCGGCGCCGGCCGCAAAGGCTCCGAGCACTCCCTTGGCGCGGTCCCAATCGGCCAGGATTGCGGCGAGCGCGTCGTAGCGCTTCTCGCCGGTCGCGCCGGCGACGTCGAATGCCGCCTCGCCGCACAGGATGCCGGCACGCGGCCCCTCGCCGGTCTCGTAGGTCATGAGCTTGAAAGTCGCCATGGCGGTCCCCGGCCCTGATGGCTGCAAATGAGCGAATAGCGAATAGCGAATGGCGAATAGGGAGGGCAAGGAATCTTTGCGAACGAATGGCGAAAGGGTTAGAGGAAAGCCCCTTCCGCTATTCGCCACTCGTCATTCGCCATTCACGCGGCGTCGACCCGGCGCCGGCCCCCCACGACGTGGTGGCGGCGCCCGAAAGGTGCACGCGCAGGTAGCGCAGGCGCTGGAACTGACCATTGACCGAAATGCGCGGCAGCGCCGTGAGGTGATTGCGGTGCTCGGGAAGCCGCATGCCCGGCCGCCACGCGAAATGGTTAAGGCTGCGCGTTCTTACGAATATCCCAACGATTTATTGAGAATTCTCTGCAACGATTGCCGCCGCGCACGCAATGACCCTGGCGCCGGAGCCGATGAAAGCGCTGCTCGAGCCGCTGGTTTTGAGCCCCACGGCGACGCGACCCGGCGTGCAGCCGGCGCGCGACGCGGCGGCACGCCACGAGATAAAGCTTTCGCTGTGCGAAGACCTTTTTGCGCTCGAGCCCGAATGGCGCCGCTTCGAGCTCTATGCCGACGCCACCGTGTTCCAGAGTTTCGACTGGTTGTCGCTGTGGTACCGCCACATCGGCGAGCGGACGGGCGTCCGGCCGGCGATCGTGATCGCGCGCGCGCGCAACGGCGGGCTCCTGTTCCTGCTGCCACTCGCCGTCAAGCCCGGCCTGGTTCGCCGTCTCACCTTCCTCGGCGACGAGCTCGCTGATTACAACGCCCCGCTGATCGCGCCCGAGTTTGCCGTTCACGGACGGGAAAAAGGCTTCCTGCCGCTCTGGCGCGACATTCTGGCGCTGGTGCAGAGTCGGCCGCATCTCGCCTATGACGCGATCGAGCTGACCAAGATGCCCGAGACGGTTGGCGCGCAGGCCAATCCCCTGCTCTGCCTCGAGGTCGGGCTCAATCCGAGCGGCGCGCATCTGACCGAGCTCGCCGGCACCTGGGACGAGTTCTATAGGGCCAAGCGCTCGTCGGCCACGCGCCGGCGCGACCGTACCAAGCGCAAGCGTCTCGGCGAGCACGGCGAAGTACGTTTCGTCAATGCCGGCGGCGTCGATGAAAAGACGCGCACGCTCGACATGCTGATGGACCAGAAGGCCAGGGCATTCGCTCGCATGGGCGTGCACAACCTGTTCGCGCGGCCGGGCTACCGCGACTTCTTCCACGCGCTGGCCACCGGCGCGCCGGATCTCGTTCATGTGAGCCGGCTCGAAGTCGGGTCGGTCTGGGCCGCCACCAATCTGGGCCTGAGCTTCGGCGGCACCTACTATCACGTGCTGGCGAGCTACGACGACGGGCCGCTGGCGCGCTTCGGCCCCGGTGCCGCCCACCTGCGCGACCTGCTTCAGCGCGCCATCGAGAAAGGCCTTCGGCGCTTCGATTTCACCATCGGCGACGAGCGCTACAAGCTCGAATGGTCCGACACGATGCTACGCCTGTTCGACCATATGTCAGCCGCCACCTGGCGCGGCTGGCCGGCGGTGTTCTTCACGTTGGCCGTCCGGCGGCTGAAGCGGGCGATCAAGCAGAGCCCGATGCTGTGGCGGATGTTCAGTCTTGCACGCGCCGCGGCGTGGACGTTGCGACGCCGTCAGGGTGACGAGAACGCCGACGAGCCGGAGCGCGCACCGCCGCTGGCGCCGCGGTAACTCCGGCTTGGACGGTGCTTTGGCACTGACCCACGGTTTTGGCTGAACCTCCAAGCTGCGCAACGATCTTTCGGTCGCGGAGACGGGACATGACTGCTCGGCGGTTGCGCCGCATTCCGCAGCGTGAGCCGGCGTTCGCCGCGAACGTCAAATAAAAACGGCGCGGCCGGCCTGAGGGGTAGGGCCGGCCGCGAGCGAATCCGGTCTGCACGGGGGGACTAAAACCGGATGCGCTATGGCGCATCGTCGGCGGCGATGCGCTGAGCGAACGCCGGCCTCACTCCGACTGCCCGTGCTGAGCCATGCATGCACGATGCTGCTGGATGTCCATGTTGGCCCAGGTGGTCTGCTGGTAGCGGCGGGATATCACGCTGCATTCGCGCAGGGCTGAATCGCGCTCCGCGGCTGACCCCTTGACGCCGGCAGCGGTGTCAAAGGGCGTTACGGCGCCATAGGCCGCGGTCGGCGATCCGGGCGCAACCCGCACCGCGCCCGCAGGAACGCGCTGCACAAGGCTGGCGCCGTAACTGGTGGAATTGCTGAAGCCGGCAATGTTGCCGGTGCCGAGATCAGGATCGTAGGATTGCGCAAAAGCCGGAAACGCCACGAGACAGGCTAGCGCCAGCGTTGCAATGAAGATCTTCATGACTGGTCTCTCTTTTCAAACATCGAAGTTCTTCTTCCATGCGAGACAACCTCTTGGTTCCGAGGTCGCCTTGGGTCATTCAGCCCCGGGATCTTGTCCCGGGCTGAATGAAAGGCCGCTCACTCAGTCGCGGCCGTGCTCGGCCTCGCGGTTGAGCTGGAAGCGGATGCGCGGGTCGGGGTCGGTGCCGACATAGTTGTTGTCGAACGAGCGACGGAGGACCGGCGCACCGCGGCCGACCTGGGCATAGGCACCCTGGCCATTGAGATTCAGGTGCAGGCTCCGCGCAGCGCTCGGCTGCACGATATTGCCGCTGCCCACACTGGGATCGTACGACTGGGCAAAGGCCGGCGAGGCAATGGCCGTGGCAAGCAGCACGGCTGCAATGGTGGATTTCATGACACTGCTCCTTGTTTGGTTCGGTCGGTTGGCCGTGGCGAAGGGCGAGATGGACTTTCTGCCTGCCTTGTGGTACTGACCGGTAACACCTACGTTGCGTTAGGTACTGACCGGTAACACCCGTGTCAAGGGGTCCAAATGATGCAAACCGCAGCAAAAAAGTTAAGTGCCGACAAAACCGAGAGAATTTCTCCCCGCGAACGCATCCTTGCGGCTGCGGCAGAGCTGTTCTACCGAAATGGCATCCGTGCGGTCGGGGTGGACGCGATTGCCGAGGCGGCCGAAACCAACAAGATGACGCTCTATCGGCACTTCGCCTCGAAGGATGAGCTGGTTGCCGAATATCTGCGGGGCGAGGCGGAAAAAGTCAGGCTGGGTTGGGAGCGCCGCGCCGCCGACAACCCGGAACCCTGTGCACAGCTCCGCGCCTGGCTCAGGGACATGGCGCGCCACGTGTCCAGCGGCGACGAACGCGGCTGCCCGCTCACCAACGCCGCCGTCGAGCTTCCGGAAAAGGACCATCCGGCGCGCCGCGTGGTCGAGGCGTTCAAGACAGCGCAGCGCCAGTACCTCGCCGGGCTGTGCGACGCGGCCAAGCTCGCCGAGCCCGACATGCTTGCGGACGAGCTCTTTCTCCTGCTCGAGGGCGCACGCGTGACGGCGCAGAGCATGGGCCCGGAAGGAATGGGCGAGCGCCTGGTCAAGATGGGCGAGGCGATCATCAAGGCGCATACGATCAGCCCGGATCGTTGACGCCTGACGACCGCGCCGCGCGTGCCGACGCCGGTGCAGAGCCTTCCAAAGTGCTCCAGGTGAGCACGCAGCCGATCTGTCGGGAAGGCTGGGTGGATTGTCGCGGCAAATCCCGGCCAGGCTGACGGCCCCAGCGAAGACGTACGCTCTGCCATCAAGGATGCCGCCGGACGGGATCGCCTTCAGGGTGCCGCGCTTGCTGTCGTTCCCAACAGCGGCACGACCGCGCGCGGCAGCGTGCTGCGCCTCGGCGCAGTGAACAACGAGTTTCTCAAGTTTCGCATCACGACCACCAGCAGGCCGCGGACGAATCGCGGCGCTTTCTTACCGTCTGGGTGGGGCTGCCGTGGGCGCCGCCGTGAACCACCGGCCTATTCCGGTTCGCCGTCTTCGTCAGGCTGCGTTTGTTGCCGTTGCTGCTGTTGCTGCTGTTGCTGCGGTTGCGGGATCGGTTCCGTCGGCGGCGGCGGAAGGTCCGGAACGTCGGGGGTTTCGTTCGCTTGCTGCTGTTGCTGCGGTTGCGGGATCGGCTCCGTCGGCGGCGGCGGAAGGTCCGGAGCCCCCTCGGTTTCATTCGCTTGCGGAAGATCCGGAGCGCTGTCGGTTTCGTTCGCCTCATCCAGACATTGCATCGCCCGCGCCGTCAGCTGCTCTGCAAGCTCCAAGTGTCCCTTGCCGCGAGCTTCCAGGGCCAACGCGAGGAACCGCTCTGCCCGCTGCCGTAATCGGTCGGAAGTCGTCATTGCCTCCCTGGTACTGCCCGCCGCGGAGCGCGCCGCAACCGTTAGAGGAAAGGCTAGAGGAAAAACGAATTGAAAGCAGCCGGGAAGCCGACATTAGCTCAGGGCAAATTCATGTCAGCCGTAGGGCACAATCACGACGAGTACTGCACCGGCTGGCAAACTTCGGGCGACATGCGGCGGCTCACGCCCGCACGATGCGATTGCGCAGGATCCCGATGCGCTCGATCTCGAGCTCCACCACGTCGTCGGGCGACAGGAAGCGGCCGAGCTCCAGACCGCAGCCGGTCGGCACCGTGCCGGACGCGATTACCTCGCCGGGATACAGCGTCTCGGAGCGCGAGACGAAGGCGAGGATGTCGTTGAACTTGTGATGCATGTCGCGCGAATTGCCGCCGCCCCAGCGCTCGCCGTTGATCCGCGCCTCCATGTTCAGATTGTGCGGATCGCCGATCTCGTCGCGCGTCACGATCCACGGCCCGAGGACGTTGCCGGTGTCGAAATCCTTGCTCTTCATCGGCCCCATGTTGAGCGGCCGTTCCTCGGTCTGCACGTCGCGCGCGGAAAAATCGTTGAAGATGGTGAAGCCGAAGACGTGATCGAGCGCGGTCGCCGGCGCAATGTCCCTGCCCTTGCGACCGACGACGCACGCGAGCTCGAGCTCGAAATCCATGCGCTCGGAATAGGCTGGCCAGATCACGTCGGCCTCATGCCCGACGACGCTGAACCGGTTGCCCTTGTACCAGCTGGGACGCTGATACCACAGCGGCGGAATCGGATTGGGCTTGCGCCCAGTCGTCTTCTCCCATTGCTTCATCGCGTTGGCGAGGTGCTGCTCGAACACGAGACAGTCGCGCAGCTGCTGCGGAAGCGGCAGCGGCGACAGCAGGCGCGTTCCCGCCAGCGGCTGCTCGGCACCGCGCAACCAGCGCGCCGCGACCTCCCTCGCCCTGGCCAGCGCCGGCTCGCCCTGCTCGATGAGGGCAAGCATGGTGCGGAATGCGGCATCCGGCTGACCGGCTTGTTCCGCGGCCTCGGCAAGGTCGAGAATGAGACCGCGGTCAGCGTCGACGACGCCGACCACCGGCTCTCCGTCCTGGCGGACAAAAGTTGCAAGTTTCATCCCGTCTCCGATGCGAACAGGTCAATGTAACGAAGCTCGGCACGGCGGCGGCCGGTCGCGCCTGGTGGCGCTGATCGACGAATGATCAAGTCGCAAGCTCCGCGCCGGCCATGTTAGCCTCATGGCAGATCGAAAGGGACCGGCATGACGGCGGCACGCACACCCTGGTGGGCATGGACATGGCCTGGACTGGCCTGGGTGATCCTGCTGGCGGCGCCCTTCGTCGGTACCGGCGGCGTTGTTGCGGCGGCCGCCGGCGCGGTGCTGATCGCCACCGTGTTCGCCGCCGTGTACCACGCCGAGGTGGTCGCGCACCGCCTCGGCGAGCCGTTCGGCACGCTTGTCCTGGCGGTCGCCGTCACCGTGATCGAGGTGGCGCTGATCGTCTCGGTCATGATCGCGGCGCCGAGCGAAAAGGCGGGGCTCGCCCGCGACACGGTGTTCGCCGCTGTCATGATCGTGTGCAACGGCATCGTCGGCCTGTGCCTGCTCTGGGGCGGTGCGCGCCATCACGAACAGGGATTTCAGGTGCACGGGGCGAGCGCCGCACTGGCCGTGCTGGCCGCGCTCACCATCCTCACCCTGATCCTGCCGAACGTGTCGGCGAGCGCGCCGGGTCCGCTGTTCAGCACGCCACAACTCATCTTCGCCGGAATCGTCTCCCTCGTGCTCTACGTCTCGTTCGTGTTCATCCAGACCGTGCGGCACCGCGACTATTTTTTGCAGGTCGATCGCAACGTCGAGGAAGCACACGCATCGCCGCCCTCCGCCACGACCGCTGCCGTCAGCGCCGGTCTGCTGCTCGCCGCCCTCGTCGCGGTCGTCGGCCTTGCCAAATTGCTGACGCCAACGGTGGAGATCGGATTAGCCCGCCTCAACGTGCCCAAAGCCGTGGTGGGAATCGTCATCGCGACGCTGGTGCTGCTCCCCGAAGGTCTGGCGGCGCTAAGGGCGGCCCGCGCCAACCGCCTGCAGACCAGCTTGAACCTGGCGCTGGGATCGGCGCTTGCCAGCATCGGCCTGACGATCCCGACGGTGGCCGTCGTTTCGATCGTGCTCGCTAAGCCGCTCGAACTCGGGCTGGGGGAGAAGGATCAGATTCTGCTGGTGCTGACGCTCCTCGTCGGCGTGATCACGCTGGGCACCGGACGCACCACGGTGCTGCAGGGCATCGTGCACCTCGTCATCTTCGCGGTGTTCCTGTTCTTTGCCGTGGTGCCGTAAGCGCGACCACCGACCGCGGTCTAACTTGCGGGAGGAGCCGGAACACGTGAATATCCGCGGCGGGAAGTGAACCGGATATCCGGTCAGGCCCGGCCGGACGAAACGATAGACGGGCCGGGGGAAACGCCATGATTTTTGCACGCGCACTCGCGGCGCCGTTGATCGTCGTGTGCCTCTTGCTGGGCGGGGCCGCCTCAGCGCAGACCTATCCGGCCCGGCCGATCACGCTCGTGGTTCCATATCCGCCGGGGGGCGCCACGGATGCGATCGCGCGCATCATGCAGGACAGCATGTCGCAATCGCTCGGCCAGCAAATCGTCATCGAGAATATCGGCGGAGCCGGCGGCATGATCGCCGCCGCCCGGGCGGCGCGCGCTGCGCCCGACGGGTACACAATACTGCTGCATCAGGTGGCGATCGCGGCGGGAATGACGCTCTATTCGAACATGGGCTTCGATGTCGAAAAGGATTTCGTCACCATCGGCCTGGTCAACACCGCTGCAACCACCGTCGCGGCCCGCCTGAACCTGCCGCCGAACAATATCGGCGAGCTGGTTAAATGGATGAACGCACCCGGACAGGACACCAAGATCGCGCATGCCGGCGTCGGTTCGTTCGGTCATCTGGCCGGCGTGCTGCTCGCCCAGGAAATCGGCGGGACCGTCACCCAGGTCCCCTACCGCGGTGCCGGCCCGGCGCTCAATGACATGCTGGCCGGCATCGCCGACCTGAGCGCGCAGTCGGCGGTGGCCGCCGGGCCTCTGGTCAAGGCCGGCAAGCTAAAAGCCTATGCCATCATCGGCAGGTCGCGATTCGCCGGTCTGCCGGATCTCCCGACCATGGGCGAGGTCGGCTACAAGAATCTCGATCTCGATTTCTGGCACATGCTGTTCGCGCCCGCCGGCACGCCGCGGCCGATCGTCGACCGGCTCAACGGCGCGCTCCGCCACGCGCTCGCCGACGCCAAGGTGCGGAAGAGTTTTGAAGACGGCGGCCTGGACCTGTTCCCGCCCGACCAGCAGACGCCGGAAGCTGCCAGTGCTTTGCTGGCGCGCGAGATCAAGCTGTGGGGCGAAGTGATCCGCGCCAACAAAATCTCAGCGCAGCAATAGAGTACGTCATCCGGCGCCGGCGCTGGCCAGTGGCACTTTCTCATTGGTCCCCGACTCGGGAACCTGGGCGCCGTATTTCAGCCCTTCCTTGACCTTGGGCACCGTGAGGCTGACGTCGGTGATCGGCAGGCCATGGGTGGGCGCGATGGTCTTCACGCGAAGCCGTTCGATCAGGTGGTCGAGCCGGTCGCAATAGGCGTCCATGTTGGCAAACTTGGTCCAGAACAGCGCCAAGTCGGCGAACACCGCCGAGACGTCTGGCAAGTCGAGCGAGGTCGCCTCTTCGGCCACCAGGCCGCAGTGACCGTCTTCGTGATAGTGGCTGTAGGCAAAGCCGTCGCCCGGGAACAGCACGCGCTCGCGCGTGTCAAAACCCCACCAGCTCGTGCGCAGATCCCGGATCACCGGCTCGACCGCCATCAGGCTGCGGCCGCCGAGGTCGATCTCGTCGCCCTCCTGCATCCACCGCATGCGGTGCTCGTATTGCGGGAACGCGAGGTGATAGTCGCTGACGTCGCCACACAGCACCGCATCGGGAAAGGTCTTCAGCACGCGGCCGAGGCCGCCGCAATGCGGCGTCTCCTGGTGGGTGACGAACAGGTACTTGAGCGGCGGCACGCCGCGGGCAAACAGCTCGTTCAGATGCCGCTCGATGACCGGGAAATCCTTCGGATGGCCGGTCTCGACCAGGCATGACGCGGCGTCACCGGCGATCAGGAACGCGGCGTTGTAGCCATGATAGACCCTGCCCTTGTGGCGCTGCGCCAGGCAGTCGCCGATCCAGAACACGCCGGGCGCAATCTCACGCGGCATCCTGTTCGCCATTGCCTCAGCGCTCCTCGTCGCGGGACACGTAGCGCGACACCGCGACGCTCCTGTCCAGGTCTTTGAGAATCTCGTCCAGCATCCGCACGTGCCGCGCCACGACCTTGCGCCCGGAGAGGATGCAGCCATAAC
>DATFWC010000299.1:0-4119 GCA_035259885.1 Xanthobacteraceae bacterium | reverse complement strand
ATTCGGGTCGAATCGGTCATGCGATACGTCCTGCGTTTTGTCCTAACGCTCTCGGCACTCATCCTGCCGGCGCTCGTCGCTGCGCAAAACGCGCCGGCCGAGAAGCGGATCGCGCTGGTGATCGGCAATGCGGGCTATCAGGCCGGCGCGCTCAACACACCCGCGAACGATGCCGGCCTGATCGCGCAGACCCTGCAGGCGGCCGGTTTCGACGTCGTGGGTGCGCGGGATCTCGATCAGGATTCGCTGCGCCGGGCGCTGCGAGACTTTCTCGACAAGGCGCAGGACGCAGGGCCGCAAACGGTTGCCTTCGTTTACTTGAGTGGATATGGCCTACAACTCGAAGGAGAGAATTACTTCGCACCAGTGGACGCCAGGATCGCACGCGATTCGGGCGTTGCGGCAGAAGCGATCCGCCTCTCCGATTACACGCGACCGCTGGCGGCGCTTGGGCTGAAGGCGAGCATCGTCGTGCTCGACGCCGCACGGGCGAACGCTTTCGCGCGATCCGGCCCGCCGTTGGCGGGAGGCCTGGCTTTGGTCGAGCCCGAGCCGGGCATGCTGATCGCCTTCAACGCCACCGCCGGAACCATCGCGCCCGAGAGTCAGGGCGCGTATGGACCTTACGCCCAGGCGCTCGCCGAGATGATGCGGGAAGGCGGCCTGCCGCTCGCGGAGGTGTTCGATCGCGTGCGCCTGCGCGTCAATGACGTTACCAAGGGCGCGCTGGTACCGTGGCATGCGTCGCGGGTGGAAGCGCGGTTCGTGTTCTTCGAGCGGGCGCCCGATGCGCCGCCGCCGGTCGCATCGCCGGAGCAAAGCGCAGCGATGCGCGCCCGGCCGATCGGCGATCTCGGCGCGCAAGAGGCCTATATCGTCGCGCTCGAACGCGACACGGTGGCGGGCTACCAGGATTTCATCGCCGCCTATCCGCGCGATCCGCTGGCCGCGCGGGTGCGCGCGCTCCTTGCTGCGCGCCGCGAGGCGATCACGTGGCGCCGCACGCGCCTGACGGATACGCCCGCCGCCTATTGGTCGTATCTCCGGCGCTATCCGCGCGGACCTCACGCCGCCGACGCGCGCCGTCGACTTGCCATCCTGTCCGCGGCGCTTGAGCCACCGCGCTCATTCACCGTCATCGAGTACGATGTACCGCCCCCGCCGCCGGACGAGATCGTCTACGTGGAACGCCCGGTTCTCGTATTCGATGATCCCGTCTTCGCGTTCGCGCCGCCGCCACCGCCGCCGGTGATCCTCCTGCCGCCACCGCCGCCGGAATTCATCGTGCTGCCGCCACCGCCGCCGCCGATTGAGATCTTCGTGCTGCCGATGCCGGTCTACCGGCCAGTGCCGGTCTATGTCCGTCCGCCGGTATATGTCGCGCCGCCTCCCGACAACGTCATCTTCAACAACGTCCACAACACGGTCATCATCAACAATACGACGAAGACGGTCACGATCACGGAACGGAGCGGTCAGACCAAAACGATATCGCCCGGGGGCCAACCTGCCGCGACGCCGCCGACCGACCGGGACACGATAGCGTCGCCGCCGGGTCAACGTGCCCCGCCGACCGCGGCCGCCCCGGTTCCAGCCGCTGCTCTCCTCGGCCCGGCACTGCCGCCATCGGTGGCGCGGAAGGCAATCCAAACCCAGCCGCAGCAGGGGCCAGACACTCAACCGGGGGCCCCAGCGCAACCCCCGACCCTGCAGCCGGGTCAAGCTCCGCAACCAGGACGCCAACGCCCGCCACTGGGCCAGCCGCTGCCGGGAACGGCAATCGCTCCCACAACGCCGCCCGCTCCATTGCCGCAGACCACAACGCCACCGGCGGCACGGCCGCCTACCGCCACACTGCCGACGACAACACCGCCGACCGGACCGACGACCGCACCGACGACACCACCACCGGCAGCGCGGCCGCCTGCCGCAACAGCACCGACTCCGCCGTCGACGCAGCCATCACCGCCGGCGCCGCCTGCGGCAGCAGGCCACCCGCCACCGGCGCCACCCCCAGCGGCAACGCGGGCACCGGCGGCTCCTGCGCCTGCGGCGACTCCGCCAGCGCCGCCGACTGCCGCAACGCGCGCGCCACCGCCGCCGCCCGTGGCGGCGCGGCCGCCACCACCGCCGCCTTCTCCGCCGCCTGCCGCAACGCGCGCACCACCGCCGCTGCCACCTGCGGCAACGCGGCCTCCTCCGCCTCCGCCGCCCGTGGCGGCGCGGCCGCCGCCTCCACCACCTTCGCCACCCGCAGCAACGCGCGCGCCACCGCCGCCACCTGCGGCAACGCGACCTCCTCCGCCTCCGCCGCCCGTGGCGGCGCGGCCGCCGCCGCCACCTGCGGCAACGCGGCCTCCACCGCCTCCGCCACCCGCGGCGGCGCGCGCACCACCGCCGCCACCACCTGCGACCGCGCGACCACCACCCCCTCCCCCTCCGCCCGCGGCAGTGCGGCCTCCATCGCCTCCGCCGCCCGCGGCGGCTCGCGCGTCACCGAAGCCGCCACCGAACTGTGGCGGTCCCGGACAGCCGCCCTGTCCGAAGCAATGACCGCACGCCATGATCGAATGGAGCGAAAGAGTTGTGCGGCAGCCCGCCTCCGGTGATGAAGCGGCTCTCACGCAACCGGCGCCAACTGGCTGCAGCTGACAGATATGGCGACGACCACATTGGTGTGGGGCAGAGGAGCGGCTACCAGCGATATTCGGCGGTCAATCCAGTGTGCGGCGGAATCGCGTCACGGCGATCAGCATGGCGAGCAGCATGAGCCCGGCCAGGGCCAAGGCGTCGTAGTGCAGATCCGCCAATGTCGAACCCTTGAGCATGATGGCGCGCACGATGCGCAGGTAGTGCGTGAGCGGCAGGAACTCGCCGATCCATTGCGCCCAGACCGGCATGCCGGCAAACGGAAACAGGAAACCGGACAGCAGGATGTTGGGCAGGAAGAACATCATCGTCATCTGCATGGCCTGGAGCTGGTTCTGCGCCACCGTCGAGAACGTGTAGCCGACCGCCAGATTGGTGGCGATGAACAGGGTGCTCAACGCCGCCAGCAGCGACAGGCTGCCGATCACCGGCACGCCGAACAACCCCATGCCGACGCCGATGATGAGGCTCGCCTGCACGAAGCCGACGATGATGTAGGGCACGATCTTGCCGATCATGATCTCGATCGGGGTGATCGGCATCGAGAGCAGGCTCTCCATGGTGCCCCGCTCGATCTCGCGCGTCACCGACAGCGCCGTGAAAATCAACATCGTCATGGTCAGGATGGTGCCGACCAGGCCGGGCACGATGTTGAGCTGCGTCGCCGCCGCCGGGTTGTAGCGGGCATGGGTGCGCACCTCGAACAGCGGCGCGGCGCTGTCGGGCAACCCGCGATCATGCACCAGCGCCGCCTGGATGAGCTGGCCGAGGGCGCCGAGCGCGGGGCCCGACGCCACCGGGTCGGTCGCGTCGGCCGCCACCAGAATGGCGGGCTTGTCGCCCCGCCGCAGCGCCCGTTCGAAGCCGCGCGGTATCTCCACGGCGAACAGCACCTCGCCGGCGGCGAGCACGCGGTCGAACTCGGCCTCATCGCGGACCAGACGCGTCACCTTGAAATACCTGGTGTTCTCGAATGCCTTCAGAATCGAGCGGCCGACGTCGCTCGATTCCTGCAGCAGCACGGCGGTCGGCAGATCCCGCGGCGTGCTGTTGATGGCGTAGCCAAACAGCAGAAGCTGCATCAGCGGCACCATCACGATCATGGCAAACGACACGCGATCGCGCCGGAGCTGGATGAATTCCTTGATCAGCATGGCGCCACTGCGGCGCAGGAACCCGCCGCGCGGCTCGCGCTGGTCGTCACGGGAAATCTGGGCCGTTGCGCTCATTCAATAATTGTCCCGCGCCTTGCTCATGAGGTCGATGAACACGTCCTCCAGCGAGGGCTCGGCGGGCTCCCACTTGAGGTGCGGATCGTTGCGATAGGGCGCGATCGCCGCTTCGAGCGCGGCGCGGTCGCGCGCGGAGACGTGCAGGCTGTTGCCGAACGGCGCCACCATCACGTCGGCATGCTTTTCGAGGTCGGCGGTGATGCGTGACACCCCCTCCCCGTTCACCGTGTAGGTGACG
>DATFWC010000298.1:0-2232 GCA_035259885.1 Xanthobacteraceae bacterium | reverse complement strand
ATGCGGACGACAGGCGGTGACGAAAGGAGGACGTCGTGTCCAATCCCTATGCTGTCGATCTGCCGGCCGCGCCTGACTTGGCGCAGCAGCGCAAGCGCGCCAAGGATTTTTTGAAAGCCGTGCGCGCCGGCGATGGCGAAGCGCTCGCGCGCTTCCGCTACGGCCACCCGCGTTACGCCAATAGTGCGGACGATATCATCTGCCGCGATGCGCAGTTGAGCGACGCCCAATGGGTGATCGCGCGCGAATACGGCTTTACGAGTTGGCCACGGCTCAAACGGCACATCGAGGAGCTCGACGGCAATGCCGAGCCGTGCCGGCCGTTCGAGACCGAGCTTGGCTACTACCGCGACCGGGCCGCCGGCATGCTGAGCGTGCATCGCACCGGCGAACGCAATGCGCTGCGACTGGTGCGGCAGTTTCATCCTGCCTTCCGCGGCGCCTCCGAGACGGACATCCGCGCCGCGGCGCTCACCCAGGCCGACGCCGAGCTCATCCTGGCGCGCGAGCATGGCTTTCCCACCTGGGATGCTTTCGCGCAGCACATCGCGGCGCTGGCCAAGGGGGAGGCGTCGGAGCCGTTCCGTCGCGCCTTCGAGGCGATCCGCGCCGACGATCTCGACGCCTTCAAGGCGCTGCTCGCGGCGCACCCGGACCTCGTCAACGCCAAGGGCACCAACGGCAACCGCCTGCTGTCGCTGGCGATGTCATTCAAGCGGTACGACATGTTCGAGGCGCTGCTCACGGCCGGTGCCGATCCCGACCTGCCGAACAACAAGGGCTGGACGGCGCTGCACGCCGCGGCTTACGCGGATCCGGAAGGCGATCCGTCCTCGCTCGCCATCCTGGAGCATCTGCTGGCTGCTGGCGCATCGGTGCATGCCGAAGCCTATGGCGACGGTGGCACGCCGCTCATGGTCGCGCTGTTCTGGGGTCACGTCACGCTCGCCGAGCGCCTGGCGCAGGAGGCGGTGACGCCGTTCAATCTGCGCATCGCGGGCGCGCTCGGGCGCGTCGAACTCATGCGATCGTTCTTTGACGGGAACGGCCGGCTGCGGCCAGAGGCCGGCCATCACCGCGAGTTCCATCGCCCGCACAGCGGCTTTCCGCCGTGGCGGCCGACCGACGATCCGGGCGAAATTCTTGCCGAAGCGCTCGGCTGGGCGGCGCGCAGCGGCCGCGTAAATGCCATGGCGCTTCTACTGGAGCGCGGCGGCGACATCAATGCCGAGCCGTACAATGGCACGGCCCTGCATTGGGCGGTGGCGCGCCAGCAGGTCGACGCGGCGGCTTGGCTCCTTGATCATGGCGCCGACATCAACCGCCGCGCCGGCTTCGGCGGGACCCGTGGCGTGACGCCGCTGCATGTCGCCTGCGCATGGCGGGGCAGCCCAGCCTGCGCGCGCCTGCTGATCGAGCGCGGCGCCGATGCGACCATCCGGGATCCCGACAACGACGGAACGCCGTTCGGATGGGCGGCGTATCACGGCAACACGGCGCTCCGCGAAGAGATTTTGGAGATCGGCTCGCAGCGCGACATTTTCGTCGCCGTGATTGCCGGGCGCACCGACCGCATCCAGGCGCATCTGGAAAAAAATCCGCAGCTGCGGCACGCGCGCGACGCACAGGGCGAAACCTTGCTCGACGTGGCCCGCACGCAGAAGAATGCAGAGGTGGTCGCGTTCCTGGAGGGGCTGCGCTAGCGTCTTCCAATTGCATCCACACGCACATGCGTTGTCATGGCCGGGCTTGTCCCGGCCATCCCGCTTCGTTTGGCACGGCCGTGCGTCCCTAAGCGGGATGCCCGGCACAAGAGCCTGCCCCGGACTTGATCCGGGGCCGGGCATGACGAGTCAAAGTCAGTGGAAATGCCCTATCCCTTCAAGCGCGGCACCAGGCGCGCGGCATTGTCACTGCCGATCGCCTGCAGCTGGTCGGCACTCAGCAGCTCGCGCAGGTTGGCGATCTGCGTGGTCGGAAAGTAGGGATAGTCGGTGCCGTAGGTGATCTGCGACACCGGCACGAGCTTGAGCAGCGCCGCCATCTGCGCCGGATGCGTGGCGTTGGCGGTATCGTAGTTGAGCCGCCGGAGCTCGCCCTCGATGCCCTCGGGCGCGAACTCCTTCAGGTTGGGGCGCGCGCCGTAAAACGAATTGATGCGCCCCGCCATCATCGGGATCGTGCCGCCGGCATGCGAGAACAGCCAGCTGATGTCGCGCAGGCGGGCAAAGG